>JAYZAP010000193.1:0-2692 GCA_036339655.1 Pseudomonadota bacterium
TGCGCCTCCAAGGGCGGCGTGGTTAACATGACCAAGGCCTTCGCACCCCAGGTGCGGGTCAACTGCGTCTGCCCCGGCTATGTGGACACCGACATGGTGCGCCGCGACGGCATCGACTCTGCCGCCGACCCGGCCGCCGCCGAACAGGTGCTGCTCGACTACACGCCGCTCGGCCGCATGGCCGCGCCGGCCGAAATCGGCGCGGCCATCGCCTACCTAGCTCACGGCGACACCAAATTCGTCACCGGCGCCGCCCTGCAAATCGACGGCGGCACCACCGCCGGGCGCTAGAGTTGCCGGGTGATATTTCCTAGACTGCGCCGCCGCAACCTAGTCAGAGAGGAGGTCTCGTGACTCACGGGGGCATCGAACGAAGGCTTGCCGCCATCCTCTGCGTCGATGTGGTGGGCTATTCGCGCCTCATGGGCGCCGACGAGATCGGTACGCTGAAGCGACTCAAGACGCACCGTGCCGAACTCATCGACCCGGAATTCGAGCGCCATGGCGGGCGTTTGGTCAAGCTCATGGGCGATGGCGCCCTGGTCGAATTCGCCAGCGTGGTCGATGCGGTGGAATGTGCCCGTTCCATACAGCGTGGAATGGCCGAGCGTAATATTGGCGTTGCCGAGGACCAGCGCATCGAGTTCAGAATCGGCGTCAATGTGGGCGATATCATCGCCGAGGGCGACGATATTTACGGCGACGGCGTCAATGTGGCGGCGCGTATCGAGGCCCTGGCCGAGCCCGGCGGCATCTGCATCTCGCGCACGGCGCGCGACCAGGTGCGCGACAAGCTCGATATCACCCTCGGCGACATGGGCGAGGTCGAGGTCAAGAACATCGCCCGGCCGGTGCGCATCTTCCGGGTTCCCGTTGATGGCGCGACGCCCGCAGTTGCCGCGACGCAAGCGACCGCGCTGCCCGACAAGCCGTCAATTGCCGTGCTGCCGTTCGACAACATGAGCGGCGATTCCGAGCAGGAATTCTTCGCCGACGGCCTGACCGAGGACATCCTCACGGCGCTGAGCCGCTTTCACGGGTTGTTCGTGATCTCGCGCAACTCGGCCTTCGTCTACAAGGGCAAGGCGACCAACCTGCAGGAGGTGGCCCGGGATCTCGGCGCCCAGTACGTGGTCGAGGGCAGCGTGCGCAAGGCGGGCAACCGGGTGCGGGTCACCGTGCAGTTGATCGACGCCGAGTCCGACCGCCACATCTGGGCCGAGCGCTACGACCGCGACCTCGAGGACATCTTCGCTGTCCA
This sequence comes from Pseudomonadota bacterium, assembly GCA_036339655.1. Classification (GTDB taxonomy): domain Bacteria; phylum Pseudomonadota; class Alphaproteobacteria; order JAAXGF01; family JAAXGF01; genus JAYZAP01. Next base: position 1,262 of record JAYZAP010000193.1, read on the forward strand.
GGACGAGGTGACTGCGGCCATCGTCGCCACCCTGCCCGGGCGCATCGACGCCGCCACCCAGGAACGGGCCGAGCGCAAGCGGCCAGAGAACATGGCGGCCTACGAGTACGTCATGGCCGGCAAGACCCTGCACCACCACTCGACCAAAGCCGACAACGAAGAGGCTCAGCGCATGCTGGGTCGGGCCATCGAGCTCGACCCCAAATACGCCCACGCCCATTCCTGGAGGGCTTGTACCCTGGCCCAGTCCTGGGTCCATGGCTGGTGCGCGGATAGCGACGCCACTTGGGACAAGGCGCAGAAACATCTGCAGCTCGCTCTCGCCCTCGACGACAACGACAGCGATGTGCACCGGGTTCTCGCCGCCGTGAATTTGGCCCGCGGCGACTTCGACAAGGCGACCTACCATGAAGACCGTGCCCTGAACCTCAATCCCAACGACGACCTCATTGTCGTTCAGCAGGGCGAGATTCTGACCTGGCTGGGCCGGCCCGAGGAGGGCATCGAGTGGATCGAGAAGGCCATGCGCCTCAACCCCTATCATCCCGAGCGCTTCTGGGGCCACCTCGGCCGGGCCCACTACATGGCGCGGCATTATGCCGAGGCCATCGACGCCTATAAGCACATCGCCGCGCCGGACCATACAGTCAACGCGTTCCTCGCCGCGGCCTGCGCCCAGATCGACGATGACGCGGCGGCCCGGTCACGCGCGGACGCGGTGTTGAAGCAGGAGCCCAATTTCGCCGTCGACGGCTATCTCGAAACCCTCCACTACCAACGTGACAGCGACCGTGAGCACCACCGCGAGGGCCTGCTCAAGGCCGGGCTTTCTCAATAGCCGCTCTACCCGTGCATGGGCCGCCTGGGGCGCTGGACAATTTGCAGGAAGATCAGGGCGCCGACCACCAGGGCCATGCCGAGCATCTGGCGCGGCGCCAGGGTTTCGCCGATCAGGACGAATGAAAACAACAGCGCCCATACCGGTGAGCTGTTATCTATGGCTGCGGTCTTGAGCGGCCCGATCATGCTGACCGCGGTGAACAGGCAGATGGTGGCGATGACGTAGAGCACCGTCGAGCCCAAGAACGCGGCCCAGCCGGCCATGCCGGTGGGCCAGGCGAGATCGACCACCGTGGCCGACAGCAGCGCCACCACGGCCGTGGTGGCGGCGATCATGTGGAGCATGACCACCCGGTTGTCGCGGCCTGCCATGATGCGCTCGCTGAACAGCAACAGGGCGCCCAGGGTCAGGGCTGAGGCGACCGCCAGGCCGACGCCGCGCCAGTCCATGGCGCCAACCGGCGCCGCCACGGCGACGCCGAGGCCGATAAAGGCGACCACCAGGGCGAGGATGCGTAGCCCAGTCGGCTTGTCGCTGCCGGTGATCCAGGTCAGCCCGGCGAGCAGCAGCGGGTAGCTGTACATAATCAA
>JAYZAP010000194.1:0-4380 GCA_036339655.1 Pseudomonadota bacterium
TGACCTCGGCGTAGTGCTCGGGAAACGACAAACAGCCCTCTTCCATGGCCACCACGTCATCCGAATAGGCGATGACTTCCGGATCTGCCAAACGGAGCGGCGCCGCCGCCTCGCCCTTGCGCGCCACGTCGATAACCATGAGCCGCTTGGGCACGCCGACCTGGATCGCCGACAGCCCGATTCCCGGCGCCAGATACATGGTCTCGAGCATGTCATCCATGAGCCGGCGCGCCTCGTCGTCGACCCGGCGGACCGGCTCGGATGTCACTTTGAGACGCTGATCCGGCGCGATGATTATGGGCAGTATGGCCATGATTCGAAAAACTATCGCCACGGGTGTTCCGGTGCAACCGGCGTGGTAGTCTCCAACCATGGATAATATCACCATCGGACTCGCCATCGCCCTGGTCATGGTCGGCGGCATTGCGGTCATGGCGCTCTATCGGGGCGGCCGCCTGCTCACCAACGGCGAGCAGACCAAAAGCGATATAAGTCGCATTGCCGAAGCCATCGCCGCCGGCCAGAACGATCTTGCCGGCCGCCTGACGGCGATTACCGAAACCAGCACCGCCGCCCAAAGCGAGCTGACCAAGACCTTGAACGACCGCCTCGACGCGGTGTCCAAGCGGCTTGGCGACGGACTCGAGGCGTCGTCCGAAAAAACCACCAAGACCATGACTGACCTGCGCGAGCGTCTGGTCCGCATTGACGCGGCGCAAAAGAACATTGCTGAGCTCAGCGGCCAGGTGGTGTCACTCCAGGAGGTGCTGTCGAACAAGCAGGCGCGCGGCGCTTTTGGTGAAATCCAGCTCAACGACCTGATCACCAACATCCTGCCGCCGTCGGCCTACCAATTTCAGGCGACGCTTGGTAATGGCACCCGCTGCGACTGCCTGTTGACCCTGCCCAACCCGCCCGGCGCCATCGCCATCGACGCCAAGTTCCCCCTGGAGAGCTACCACGCGTTGCGCAACGCCGACGACGAAGCCGCCAAGACCGTGGCCGAGCGCGCCTTTCACCAGGCCATAGTCAAGCATATCGACGATATTTCGGGCAAGTACATCATCCCTGGCGAAACCGCCGAGTCGGCGCTCATGTTCTTGCCCAGCGAGGCGGTCTACGCCGAGCTTCACGCGACCTTCGGCGACGTGGTCGAGAAGTCCTACCGGGCGCGGGTGTGGATTGTCTCGCCAACCACCCTGATGGCGACGCTCAACACGGTGCGCGCGGTGCTCAAGGACGCCCGCATGCGTGAACAGGCCGGCGTCATCCAGCGCGAACTCCTGACCCTGCTCAAGGATGTGGAACGGCTCGATGACCGGGTCGAAAAGCTGCAAATTCATTTCGAACAGGCCACCAAGGATATCAGCCAGATTCGCATCTCCACCGCGAAGGTAACCAGCCGGGCCGAGCGCATCGAGGACATCCAACTCGAAGACGCCACCCCGGCCGAAGACCTAAACGGCCCCCGCCTGGTCGACAGCGATACCGGCGACTAAGTGTCCGCGCCGCTTCCACCGCCACCCTCACCCACTTGCTACCGAGGACGCATTGAGTGGCCCAGCCCGCGTGGCGCTTGAACACAGTTTCTTAAAAGGCCTGGCGCGCTTTCAGGGCGGTTGCCAGGGTGCCGTCGTCGAGGTATTCCAACTCGCCGCCCATGGGCACGCCGTGGGCCAGGCGCGAGACCGTGACAGCGCAATCGGCCAGGCGGTCGGTGATGTAGTGGGCGGTGGTCTGGCCGTCGACCGTGGCGCTGGTGGCGAGGATGACCTCGGCCACCGCTGGATCGCGGGCACGGCTTACAAGGCCGGCAATATTGAGGTCTTCGGGGCCGACCCCGTCGAGCGCCGAGAGTACGCCACCGAGCACATGGTAGCGGCCGCGAAACGAACCCGACCGCTCCAGGGCCCAGAGGTCGGCGACATCCTCGACGACGCAGATCAGCGCGCCGTCGCGGCGCTCGTCGCGGCATAGGCCGCAAGGGTCGCCGGCATCAAGATTGCCGCAAGTGGCGCAGGGTCGCACCCGCTCGGCCGCCTGGGTCAATGCCGCGACCAGGGGGTCGAGCACCGCCGTCCGGCGCTTGAGCAGGTAGAGCGCCACCCGCCGCGACGACCGCGGACCCAGCCCCGGCAGCTTGGAGAGCTGTTGAATCAGGCGGTCAATCTCGGGCGTCGCCATGAGGCGCCTAGTGGGTAAAATCTAACATATGGTGCCCCTACGGTCCCCACTCTCGGTTTCTCGGTAGGAGAGCGCCCACGGGCGATGCTTTGGCATCGTCAAGGGTGCTCGACGCCCCGAGACGCCGAGAGGGGGGACCCGAAGGGCGGCGTCCTAAGCCCGCCGGACGCGTTGCCCGATGCTCGTGATGCTCCAGCATCACGGCGCATCGAGCGCCTTTCCGGGCGAGCTTATGACGCGGTCGTAGGGGTGCCATATGGTGGATTCTATCCACTAGAACGGCAATTCCATGCCCGGCGGCAGTTGCAAGCCGCCGGTAAGCTTTTTCATTTCGTCAGCGACACGGGCCTCGACCTTGGCCTTGGCGTCGTTGACCGCAGCGATGATCAAATCCTCCAGCACCTCCACATCGTCCGGGTCGACCAGGGACGGGTCGATCTTGAGGCGGCGCAATTTACCCTTGCCGGTGAAGGTCGCAGCCACCATGCCGGCGCCGGCGGCGCCGGAAATCTCGATGGTCTCAAGCTCGGCCTGCATCTCGGCCATCTTGGACTGCATCTCCTGGGCCTGCTTCATCATCTTGCCGAGATTGGTCATGGTTGGTCGTCTCCGTTCGTATCGGTGTCGGTGTTGCCTGGGGTGGTCCGGTCGCGAACGCCGGTTACCTTGGCGTCGGCGAAGGTCTCCAGCACGGCGGCGACCAGCGGATGCTCGCCGGCTTCGGCAATGCGCCGGGCATGGTCTGCGGCCTGCTGTTCGTCGAGGGTCGGGGCGCCGGCCTCGCCCGACACCACGGCGATCCAGCGCTCGCCGGTCCAGCGGCTCAATTTCTGGCTAAGATCGTTGGCCAGTTCCTTGGGCGCCCCGGCGTTCGGCCGGAACTCGATGCGGCCGGGCTCGAAATCGACCAGATGGACGCAGGCCCGGAGGTCCGACAACAACCTCATTTCACCCTTGCTCTCGACCAGGGTGGCAACCGCCTCGAAACTCGCCGGTCCCGTGGGTTGCGCCGGTTCGGGTTCGGGTACTGGCTCGGGGTTGGGGACAGGCGCCAATGCCGCCTGGGTTGCGCCGCCGCCGTTGTCGCGTGAAGGCTGGATCACTGGCGCCGGCGTGACCACCGGTTGCACCGGCGTCATCGGCGCGGCGTCGTCGCTCTTGGCGGCCTTGACCACATCGACGGGCGCCGGCAGGTCGGCCACATAGGCGAGGCGCACCAGCACCATCTCGGCCGCCGCCAGGGCGTTGGGGGCGAACCGCGCCTCGCCCAGTCCCTTGAGCAGCATCTGCCAGGTCCGGGCCAGCACCGGCATGGACAAGCGCGCGGCCAGGTCGGCGCCCCGACGGCGCTCGGCCTCGGCTACAGCGACGCCCTCGGTGGCGTCGGGCACGACCTTCACCCGGGTCAGCCAGTGGGCCAATTCCAGCAGGTCCTGAAGCACCACCACCGGGTCGACTCCGGCGCTGTACTGGCGCGCCAGTTCATCGAGGGCGCGGCCGGCCTCGCCGGCCATCACGGCCTCGAACAAGTCGAACACCTGGGCCCGGTCGGCGAGCCCCAGCATATGGCGCAACGCGTCTTCCTCCACGGTGCCGCCGCTGTGGGCAATGGCCTGATCGAGAATCGACAGTCCATCGCGCACCGAACCATCGGCGGCGCGGGCGACTAGAGCCAGGGCCTCGGGCGTCGCGGTCACGGATTCCCGGGTGGCGATATCGGCGAGATAGGCACCCAGAGTTTCGGCCTCGACCCGGCGCAGATCAAAGCGCTGGCAGCGCGACAGCACGGTCATGGGCACTTTGCGGATTTCCGTGGTGGCAAAGATGAAAATGACCTGCTCGGGGGGCTCTTCCAGGGTCTTCAACAGGGCGTTGAAGGCGTTCTTGGTAAGCATGTGAACTTCGTCGATGATGTAGACCTTGTAGCGCGCCGAGACCGGTCGGTAGCGCACGCCGTCGATTATATCTCGTATGTCATCGACCCCGGTGTGGCTGGCGGCATCCATTTCCAGCACGTCCACATGGCGGGCCTCGGCGAGTGCCTGACAGGGCTCGCACTCACCACACGGGCTCACCGTGGGACCGCTGGCGCCATCGACGCCGATGCAATTTAGCGCCCGGGCGAGGATCCGCGCGGTGGTCGTCTTGCCGACGCCACGCACCCCGGTGAACAGGTAGCCATGAGCCAGGCGGCCG
>JAYZAP010000195.1:0-5051 GCA_036339655.1 Pseudomonadota bacterium
TCCCGGATCGCCAGTGAAACCACGCGCCGACCGGTGACGCTAATCGAAATTCAGCCTGGATCTTCCAGGCGCCGGCGGACCTCGGCGGCGATCTTGGTGGTCTCGCGGAGTGGCGCATAGCGCCAGTTTTCAAGGCTACCGTCGAAGTGGCGGGTGCAGCCGGCCTGTTCAAGGCCATGATGAAAGCGCTCGAACTTGGCCGACCCGCCGGGCAGGGCGTAGACGTAAACCGGCTTTCCCGTGGCGCAGGCCTCGGACACCATGGCTACCGAGTCGCTGGTCACGACGATGGCGTCGGCGAGGCCGAGATAGCCGAAATAGGGGGTATGACCGGCGCCGTCCCACATCACCGCGGCGCTGCCGCTTAGGCTCTGGCGAATGGTCTCGCTGTGCGCCTTGCCGGTGCGCCGTGACGCGGTGACCATAAGCCCAGCGCCATGGTCGGCGGCGAACGCGGCAAGAGTGTCGCCGAAGCGCGCGCAGGTGCCGGCGGTTGGGTGGTGGCGTTTGGTGGCGCCGCCGACCAGCACCGCGACCCGTGGCGTCGGCAGATGGGTGACGCTCGGCGCCACCCGTTCGGCCTCGGCTGCCAGGCGTTCCGGGGTAATTCGGTTAAGCGCCCCGAGGGTGGCGATGATATTGGCGCCGCCGAGCCGGTCGTGGCGCGGCGCGACCACCAAATCGAAGCTTTCCGGCGCCATGCGCGGGTCGAGAAGCTGGACCGTGAAGGTGGCGCCCTTGGCTGCCCGGCCGATGGCCGCCGCCGGCGCCGCCGACTGGCGGCCGCAGGCAATCAGCAGATCGGGCCACGGCGGCGTCAGGGCGTCACTGCCCGCATCGGCCGCGCAAAGCGGCGCCAGCCATAGACCAGGCGGCAGCCACGACCATGGTGGCCGCGCTGTAATCTGCTTGACGGTAATCGGGTAGCCAACGGCTTCGGCTAGGCCGAGGCAGGGGTTCGCGTTTCCAGGTTTGCCGTCGCTGAGGATCCAGCAGGAGTCTGTCGTGCTCAAAATTAGCGACGCCGGGCCGCCGTCACTTGTAGGCAACCGAGAGGATTTCGTAGCTCTTGCCGCCGCTCGGTGTCACCACGTCGACGCTGTCGCCGGTGCTCTTGCCGATCAGGGCGCAGGCCAGGGGCGAGGTAATCGACAACAGGCCGGCGTCGACATCGGACTCCTCGGCGCCGACCAACTGGAAGGTGGATTCTGCGTCGGTGTCCTCGTCCGCTAGTTCGACCGTGGCGCCGAACTTGATCTGGTCGCCGGAGAACTGGCTGATGTCGATAACCTGGGCGCGGCTGATCTTGTCCTCCAGGTCCTTGACCCGGCCCTCGATGAATCCCTGGCGCTCCTTGGCTGCGTGGTACTCGGCGTTTTCGCTGAGGTCGCCGTGCTCGCGGGCCTCGGCGATGGCGCGGATAACTGCCGGGCGTTCCACGGTCTTCAACTGCTTCAGCTCATCGGTGAGTTGAGAGAACCCGTTCCCAGTCGTCGGTACTTTGTCCATCACGCCGTGTCCGCCCAAATTAAATCAACCGATCCGGCGCCGAGGCGCCGGACCAGACTATTTAGAATATGATTGAAGCGGGGCGACTTCAAGACCGCCGGCGGCAACCGCGGCGATGGCTTTGACCATGGCGCGGCAACCGGCCAGGGTGGTGTGGTAGGGAATGTGATTGAGCAGGGTCTCGCGGCGCAGGCCGAAACTGTCGGCGATGGCCTGGGCGCCCTCGGTGGTGTTGAAGACTAACTGGACTTCGCCGTTTTTCATGGCGTCGACGCAATGGGGCCGGCCTTCGGCGACCTTGTTGATGACGGTCACGGGCAGGCCTTGCGCCTTGAGGAAGCGGGCGGTGCCCCGGGTCGCCATGAGCGAGAACCCGAGCTCGACCATTTCGGCGCCGATCGCGGCGACGGCTTCCTTGTCGCTGTCCTTGACCGAAATGAACACCGTGCCGGTGGCCGGCAGGGAAGTACCGCTGCCCAGCTGCGATTTGGCATAGGCCCGGCCGAAATCGCGGTCGAGGCCCATGACCTCGCCGGTGGATTTCATCTCCGGGCCGAGGATGATGTCGACGCCGGGGAAGCGGGCGAAGGGGAACACCGCCTCCTTTACCGCCACGTGTTCAAGGGTCTGGGTCTTGAGGCTGAAATCGGCCAGCATCTCGCCGGCCATCACCCGGGCGGCAATTTTGGCGATGGGTATGCCGATGGCCTTGGCCACGAAGGGCACCGTGCGGCTGGCCCGGGGGTTGACCTCGAGCACGTAGATATCGCCGTTCTTGACCGCGAATTGCACATTCATCAGCCCGACCACGCCGAGCTCCAGGGCGAGGGCGCGGGACTGGCGTCCGAGCTCGGCGCATTGGTCGTCGCTCAGGGAATGGGGTGGTAGGGAACAGGCACTGTCTCCGGAATGGATGCCGGCCTCCTCGATATGTTCGAGAATTCCGCAAATGAAGACATCGCGGCCGTCGCACAGGGCATCCACATCGACCTCGATGGCGTCGGCCAGATAGGAATCGAAGAGCAGGGGATTTTTGCCCAGCACCATGTTGATTTGGCCGGTTTTGTCGTTGGGATAGCGCGCCTTGACGTCGGGCGGCACCAGGGTTGGCAGCACGCCGGTGAGGTAGACGTCGAAGGCGTCTTCGTCGTGGATGATTTCCATGGCCCGGCCGCCCAGCACATAAGACGGGCGCACCACCAGGGGCAAGCCAACTTCGGCGACCACCAACCGCGCCTGCTCGATGGAATAGGCGATGCCGTTGCGCGGCTGTTTGAGGCGGTTGCTGTCGAGCAGCCGCTTGAAGCGGTCGCGGTCCTCGGCCAGGTCGATGGCGTCGGGCGCGGTGCCGATAATCGGAATGCCGGCGTCTTCCAGGGCGCGGGCCAGCTTGAGTGGGGTCTGGCCGCCGAGCTGGACGATGACGCCGAGCAGCTCGCCCTTCGATGCCTCGACCCGGGCAATCTCGATGATATGCTCGGCGGTCAGCGGTTCGAAGTAGAGCCGGTCCGAGGTGTCGTAGTCGGTGGACACGGTCTCCGGGTTGCAGTTGACCATGATGGTCTCGATGCCGGCCTCGCGCAGGCCGTAGGCGGCGTGAACGCAACAGTAGTCGAACTCGATGCCCTGGCCGATACGGTTGGGGCCGCCGCCCAGGATAATGACTTTGCGGTGCTCGCTGGGCTGGGCTTCGCATTCGGCCGGCTGGCCGTCATCGCCGCTCTCATAGGCCGAATACATGTAGGGCGTGCGCGCCTCGAACTCGGCAGCGCAGGTGTCGACCCGCTTGAACACCGGCCGCACGCCGCGCTCCGCCCGCAGAGCGGCGACCGCGTTCTCCGACGCGCCGATCAACTCGGCGAGGCGGGCGTCGGAGAAACCCATCTTCTTGAGCCGCATCAGGCCGGCGGCGTCATCGGGCAGGCCGTGGGCGCGCACCTCCGCCTCGACCGCCACCAGGGCCTCGATTTCGGCCAGGAACCAGGGGTCGAAGCGCGACGCGGCGGCAATTTCCTCCAGGCACATGCCGGCGCGGAAAGCGTGGGCCGCGACCAGCACCCAGTCCGGGGTGCTGCGTGACAACTGGGCCCGCAGCGGCGCCATGGGGCCACCCATGGTGAAGCCGGGAACCTCGACCTCGTTGAGCCCGGTCAGGCCGGTCTCCACGGAGCACAGCGCTTTCTGCAGGGACTCGGCGAAAGTGCGGCCCATGGACATGGCCTCGCCCACCGACTTCATGGAGGTGTTGAGCAGAGGTTCGGTGCCGGGAAACTTCTCGAAGGTGAATCGCGGAACTTTTGTCACCACGTAGTCGATGGTCGGCTCGAATGACGCCGGGGTAACCCCGGTGATGTCGTTATCGATTTCATCCAGGGTGTAGCCCACGGCCAGCTTGGCGGCGACCTTGGCGATGGGAAATCCGGTGGCCTTCGAGGCCAGGGCCGATGAGCGCGACACCCGTGGGTTCATCTCGATGACCACCATGCGGCCGTCGGCCGGATTGATAGCGAACTGAACGTTGGAGCCGCCGGTGTCGACGCCGATCTCGCGCAGCACCGCGATCGAGGCGTTGCGCATCAACTGGTATTCCTTGTCGGTCAGGGTCAGGGCCGGGGCCACGGTGATGGAATCGCCGGTATGCACGCCCATGGGGTCGACGTTCTCGATTGAGCAGACGATGATGCAGTTGTCGGCGTGGTCGCGCACCACCTCCATTTCGAATTCCTTCCAGCCCAGCACCGATTCCTCGATCAGTACCTCGTTGGTCGGCGAGGCTTCCATGCCGCCGGCGACGATGGCGTCGAACTCCTCGCGGTTGTAGGCGATGCCGCCGCCGGTGCCGCCCAGGGTGAAACTCGGCCGGATGATCGCGGGCAGGCCGACGAAAGCCAGGGCGTCGCGGGCCTGGGCCATGTCATGGGCGATGCGGCCGCGGGCGCACTCCAGGCCGATGCGGGCCATGGCGTCAAGGAACTGCTCGCGGTCCTCGGCCATGTCGATGGCGTCGCGGCTGGCGCCGATCATCTCGACCCCGAACTTTTCGAGCACGCCGTCGCGGGCCAAGCTGAGCGCCGTGTTGAGGCCGGTCTGGCCGCCCATGGTCGGGAGCAGGGCGTCGGGCCGCTCGCGCTCGATGACCTTAGCCACCATCTCCGGCGTCACCGGCTCGATATAGGTAGCGTCGGCCAGTTCCGGGTCGGTCATGATAGTCGCCGGATTGGAATTCACCAGCACCACCCGATAACCCTCGGCCTTCAACGCCTTGCACGCCTGCGCCCCGGAATAATCAAACTCGCAAGCCTGCCCGATAACAATCGGCCCGGCCCCGATAATCAGGATCGACGATATGTCCGTGCGCTTAGGCATAGTGGGAAGTCATCCAAAGTGAAGAATGACAGCCAAGACGCCAAGTCACCAAGGACTCCGGGTACGCAGCAAAAACGGTGCCATACTCCCCGCTTTGGTGTCTTTGAGTCTTGGTGGTTAGGAATTCTTCCTTCTCTGTGTCTCGATGTCTCTGTGATTCAAAAAGAGCCCGGGAA
>JAYZAP010000196.1:0-2490 GCA_036339655.1 Pseudomonadota bacterium
GGCTACGGCACGGCCCAGCAGCTCATCACCCTGCGCAGCAGCGTGCTGGTCTATGAGCCCGACCTGGTGCTGGTGGCGTTCTATAGCGGCAACGACGTGTGGAACAACAGCCGCGCCCTCGACGGTCACGCCGACCGGCCCTACTACACGCTCGACGACGAGACCCTGGTGCTCGACGATTCGTTTCGTTACTCGACCCGATTCCAGGCCAAGATGGCGTGGCAGGACATCAAGCACGGGCTGGTCAACGCGTCTCATGTGCTGCAGCTCGTCAAGGCCGGCTACTACGCGGCCAAGGCGGTGTGGCTCGGCGCCGGTTCCGCTGCCGCCCCCGAGACCTTCACTCCAGCCCCGTCGGACGCGGTCTACCGGCCCCCGGCCGACGACGCGTGGCGCGACGCATGGGCGGTAACCGAGGCGCTAATTGGCACAATGCGCGATGATGCGGCCACGGCCGGTGCGGCCCTGTGGATTGCCAGCCTGAGCAATTCCATGCAGGTCCACCCGGACCGCGCTGTACGGCGCGACTTCGCTGCCGCCCTCGGCATCGAGTCCCTGTCTTATGCCGATGATCGCCTGGCCGCTTTCGCCCAGGCCCAGGGCATTCCCGTCATCACCCTGGCGCCAACCCTCAGAGCCTACGCCGAGGCCAACAACATCACCCTGCATGGCTTCCCCGGCGGCACCCCGGGCTACGGCCACTGGAACCAAACCGGCCACGCCCAGGCCGGCGCCCTGATCGCCGAGGCCATCTGCACCGGCCTCCCCTAGCACCTCGTTAAATAGTGCCAAGCACTATTTTGTCGCATTGTTACAATTAATGTTTTATCGGGGATTCAGGTGATTTAACACGTCGCCGACGGCAAGCTCGGTCAGGGTCGACCGTTGCACGATATCGACCGCTGGGCCGCGCGGCGCGGTGAGCACCGGGTCCGAAGCGGCCGAGAACAGCACCACGCTGGGGCATCCCGCCAGGGTGATGAGATGCATGGGACCGGTGTCGTTGCCCACCGCCACCGCCGCCGCCCGCCCCAGGGCGGCGATCTCGGCGAAGCTCGTGCGGCCCGCCAAATCGACCGCGTCTGGACAGGCTCGGGCAATGGTGTCGAGCGCGTCGCGCTCGGCCGCGCCGCCAATCAGGACAGAGCGAATGCCCTGGCCCGCCAGAGCCACTGCCGCCGCCGCGAAATGGTCAGCTGGCCAGCGCTTTTCCGGGCGGTGGGCGGAACCGCCAGGCACTAGCAGGGCGAACCGCCCATCCGGGCGCAAACCGGCGATGTCGGCCTGGAGCCAGGAAATATCAGGACCCGGCGTTGCGGCGATACCGGCCATGGCAAGCTGCTCGGCCTCGCGTTCGACCGTATGCATGGAATCGCGCAACCGATTGGCATGGGGATGGGAACAACCCGGTGCGATACCCGACCATTCGGGCCGCCCCATGAGCCCGTAATACATGTGCGTGCGGGTGGCATGCTGCAGGTCGTAGACCCGCTTGAACCTCCCGGCCCGCAAGCGCCGGGCTTGGCTACACCACAGGTCGAGCCGCCAGGCGGGCGGCCGCTCATCGAGCCAAACCTCATGAAACCAACCGCCGGCCGTGGCAAAACCGGCGTAGGGCGCGGTGGTCAACAGCACCCGATGGTCGCCCTGGTGGTGGCTGCGAATAGCCTCGAATGCGCCGGACGCCAGCACCATGTCGCCCAGGGCGCCCAGCTTGATGACGAGAATACGCCTCACCGCGGGATAATCCGCCCGGCCATCTATTCGGCGGCGCGCGCGGCGCCCACGCCGCCAAGAAGCTCGCGGTAGACCGCCAGGGTGGCGGCGCACATGGCCTCCTTCGAGTAATGCGCCCGCACCCGCGCCATGGCCCGCGCCGCCAGAGCCTCGCGCTCGGCCGGCTCGATGGCCAGAGCGGCGGCCAGCGCCCGGGCCAGGGCCCGGTCGTTGCCCGGCGGCACCAGCCAGCCGGTCTCGCCATGGACCAGGGTTTCGCGGGCGCCACCGTGGTCGGTGGCGATGGTCGGCCGGCCCATGGCCTGGGCCTCGACTGCGACCCGGCCGAAGGCCTCCGGATCGAGCGATGCCGAGACCACCACGTCGGCCAGCATATAGGCCGCCGGCATGTCGTTGCAGTGCTCAACCACATGGACGATGCCTTCGAGGCCGTGTGCCTTGATTCGCTTTTCGAGCTCGGCACTATAGCCCTGGCGGCCCTGGTCGTCGCCGAGCAGCAGACAGCGCATGTCGTCACGGCCGAGACGGGCGAGAGCGTCGATAACAACTGTCTGGCCCTTCCAGCGGGTCAGGCGGCCGGGCAACATGATGACCGGGATGCCGTCGGGCAAGCGCCACTCGGTGGCCAGCTTGATGATGCGCTCGCTGCTCGCCCGCGCCGGGTCGAACTGGCCGAAGTCGATGCCGCGCGGCACCACCCGGATACGGCTGTCGTCGGCGCCGTAGTGGCGGCGCATGTGGTCGGCGATGAAC
>JAYZAP010000197.1:0-3491 GCA_036339655.1 Pseudomonadota bacterium
CGGGCCCGACGAGCAGCAGGTCCGAGCCCTGGCGCACGAAGTTGGCGACCAGCAGCAGCGCGCCGTGGGGAACCACCAGCGGAGCGCCCGGTTCGGCCTGCAAGACAACCACCGCGCCGGGGGTTTGCGCGAAACCCACACCGTCACGCAGGACAAACGAATGCCCTGGATTACCTGCGGTCATCGTTTCCCTTCATCTGTTCGGCACCTCCCCCGCAACCGTCGCGCCAAGCGCCGCCAACGCATACAAAACGATAGTCTGGCTAAATGTAAGGACCGGATTCTGCCGCAAGGTCAACCGTGCGGCACGACTCGCGGCCCTGGGATACAAGCTGCCTGAGACCGGCGCGGCAACCGCTCGCGCTGACGATGTTGGAAAGGGCAACAGACGAATAATGCACACAGCCGGTCGATCCGAAGATCAGGACAACCCATTTTGGCCAGTGCGGCGACGCGATTGTGTGCTTTTGACCGGGACCTGATCAGCGGAGAGCATTATGCCAGCGGCCACCGAACAGCGCCGCATCAACAGGCCGGACACATGGCAGCACCGACTAGCATTGCATCACCGTTGAAAAAACCCTTGCCAACAGGGAGCCGTCCACACATGGCTAGAAGCAGACGTTGGAGAGTCGAGCAATGATGTTCGCTTATCTCCCAAGAACGGACATTGATATCCCCTCCTAGCCAACGCCATCGTCCAGCGTGACGGCGGCGATGTCTGCTTTAGCCGGGTGGTTCAAACGTTGAAGCGGAACAGCATGACGTCGCCGTCACAGACCCGATAGTCGCAGCCTTCGAGGCGCATTTTGCCGGCGTCCTTGGTCGCCTGCTCGCCACCCAGTTCGATGTAGACGTCGTAGGTGATGACCTCGGCGCGAATGAAGCCCTTGGCGAAGTCGGTGTGAATCGAGCCCGCCGCCTCGACCGCCGAGGCGCCCTCGGTCACGGTCCACGCCCGGGCCTCTTTCTCGCTGGCGGTGAGAAAGGTGATCAGGCTGAGCAGGCTGTAGCCGGCTTTGATAACCCGGTGAAGGCCCGGCATGTCGAGCCCGAGCATGTCGAGATAATCGGCCCGGGCCTCGGTGTCGTCCATGACCGCGAGCTGGGCCTCGATCTCGGCGGCGATGACCACCGCCTCGGCGCCCTCGCCTTGGGCATGGTCGATAACCGCCTGGGCGTGGGCATTGCCGTCGGCCGCCGATTCCTCGTCGACGTTGCAGATGTACATGACCGGCTTGGCGGTAAGCAGTTTCAGCGAGCGGTAGAGCGCCACGTCGTCCTTGCCCGGCGTCACATGGCGCGCCGGGTTGCCGGCCCGCAACGTCTCGAGCACCCGTCCGACCAGGGGCCATTCCCTCTTGGCCTCCGGGTCGCCGATGCGGGCTCGCTTGGCCAGGGACTCGGAGCGGCGTTCAAGGGTTTCGAGGTCGGCCAGCATGAGTTCGGTATCGATGGTCTCGATATCGCGCAGTGGGTCGACCGAGCCCTCCACATGGGTGACGTCACCGCTTTCGTAGCAGCGCACCACGTGGACCAGGGCGTCGACCTCGCGAACATGGCCGAGGAATTTGTTGCCCAGGCCCTCGCCCTGGCTGGCGCCACGGACCAATCCGGCGATATCGACGAATTCTATCTGGGTCGCCACCACCTTGGCCGACCGGGCGACCCGGGCGAGCGCGTCGAGGCGGTCGTCGGGAACCGGCACCCGGGCCACGTTGGGCTCTATGGTGCAGAACGGATAGTTCCCAGCCGCCGCGCCGGCGGTCGAGGTCAGGGCGTTGAACAAGGTCGACTTGCCGACATTGGGCAGGCCAACGATGCCGCATCTAAAGCCCATTGCCGTCGCCTCCAGGTTCAGCCTTTGCCGGCTCGTCGGTCTTGGATTCCGGCGGCCGGGTGCGCAGGGCGACGCGGGTCATGAAACCCGGATCATCACCCTTGACCAGCAACGGGAAAGCGTCGGCGACCGCGTCGATCAGCGGGTCGATCCAGTGGCTGTCGGCCTTGGCGAAATTGTTAAGCACGTATCCCGTCACCTTGTCCTTGTCGCCCGGGTGGTCGATACCGACCCGCACCCGGCGGTAGTCCGGCCCGATATGGGCGGTAATACTCTTGAGGCCGTTGTGGCCGGCGCTGCCGCCGCCGGTCTTGACCTTGAGCCGGCCCGGCCCGAGGTCGAGTTCGTCGTGGATCACCACGATGTGGTCGAGCGCCAGCTTGTAGAACCGCATGGCGGCGCCGACCGCGTTGCCCGACTGGTTCATGTATGTGGTGGGCTTGAGTACTAGAACCTTTTCGCCGTCAACCACGCCCTCGAAAGTCTCGCCCTGAAAGCCCCGGCGGGGCGCCGCGAAACCATGGCGGCGGACAATCGCGTCCACGGCCATGAAGCCGATATTGTGACGGTTGTTGGCGTAGCCCGGTCCGGGATTGCCGAGACCAACGACGAGCAGCATGAGAAGCCGAGATGACGGCGGGACTATTTGTCGCCGTCTTCGCTCTCGCCCTCTTCGCCTTCGACGCCTTCGCCCTCTTCGCCTTCGACGCCTTCGCCCTCTTCGCCCTCTTCGCCTTCCTCGCCCTCAAGGCCTTCTTCTTCTTCGGGCTCGGGATCGACAATGATGGTTGGCGACGCGATGGTGGCGATGGTGAAGTCACGGTCGGTGATGGTCGGCTCACAATCGGCCGGCAGGCTGACACTGCTGATATGGACGCCGTCGCCGATTTCCAGGCCGGTGAGGTCGATGACGATGGATTCCGGAATCGCCGCCGACGGGCAGATCAGCTCGATCTCGTAACGCACCACGTTGAGCACGCCGCCCTGCTTGAGGCCGGGGCACTCTTCCTCATTGATGAAGTCGACGCCGACGTTGACGGTGATGGTGGCGCCGGCGACGATGCGGAGGAAATCCACATGCATGGGCACGCCAGTCACCGGGTGGCGTTGAACCTCGCGGGGCAGCACCCGTTCGGCCGAACCGGCCACGTCAACGTCGTAAAGCCGGAGATAGAAACCACTGTTCGACAGCTCGCGCTTGAGGTCCAGCGAATCGATTGAAATCGCCAGCGTATCCTTCTTGTCGCCATAGATTATGGCGGGCACACGGCCGCCACGGCGCAAGGCGCGGGCAGGTCCCTTGCCGGCGTCTTCGCGCGACTGGGCGGTGAGGGTTGCTACATCGGCCATCGGTCTTCTCCTCTTAGCATCGCCCTAGCGGCGACCGCCGCCCTGAAGGCGGCTCTGAATTCTGTTACTCGGCCCCGCCTAATCGAACAGGCTTGAAACCGAACTCTCGTCGCTGATCCGGCGCATCGCCTCGGCGATCAGAGGTGCGATGGTAATCACCCGAATCTTCGACGAATTGCGCACCGCCTCGGTCGGTTCGATGCTGTCCGTCACGGTCAAATAATTGAGCTCCGAGGCTTCGACACGGCTGACCGCTTCACCGGACAGCACGCCGTGACTGATGTGCGCCGACACCGACTCC
>JAYZAP010000198.1:0-5981 GCA_036339655.1 Pseudomonadota bacterium
CGGAAGATTTTGAGCACAAGAACGTCGGGCTGGTCGCGACGATCATCGGCGGCGCGATGTTCCTGGCAGGCATCGCAGGATTGATATACAACCTTGCCACCACCTGATCCCAGGCACCGGGCATCCCTGCCCGGTGCCGGCCCGGCTGAATCTAGTCTACAGCAGTTCGATAACTATCTCCGTGGGGCCGCCGGGGGCATTAATTGCCCAGCCATGGCCGGTCATGTCGTAGGGGCATGACGATACCGCGCAGACCAAATCCATCAACGCCTCGAGCACCACATAGCCGCCCGGCTTGACCACTGGCGCCTCGGGCGTGCTGAACATGAAGCCATCCTCAACCGTGGTCGCGGTAAAGAAATTCACCGCCAGTGGGTAGACCGGAGCGTCATGGCCGATGGCCGCGAGAGCCTCATTGAGATTACCGACGCAACTGCGGTGCTCCGGGACGCCGAACTCGGCATAGCGAATGGGGTCGCAGGGGGCGATGATGAAATCGTGGATGCCTTCGGCGCCATCCTCGATGAGGGTGACCATGGGCCGGCGCTTGCGGCTGACGATAGCATCGCCGACCCGGGGGTGCAGCGCGCGAGTCGGCATCCAGGTATGATGCGGCGACAGGCCCTCGCTCATGTCCTCGGCGCAAAATGCAAAAAAGTCTGCCGACTGTTGGCCCTTGGGCGTGGTCAGGCGGAACTTCCCGCCATTAGCGATGTTAAACGCCCGGCCGTGACCGGCCGGCACTTCGATGGTTTCCATGGAACGACTCTCCCCTCACTATGAGGGCCTATCCTAGTCGATACATTCAGGTAGGGAATTTTGAAATGCGCAAAATTGGCGCCGTGGTCTTTCCTGGCTTCGAGCTTCTCGACATGTACGGCCCACTGGAAATGTTCGGCATGATCGAGGACAAACTGGAACTCCGCATGGTCGCCGAAACCAGTGACCCGGTCGAATGCGGCATGGGGCCGAAAACCGTGGTCGACGACCAGTTTTCCGATGGCGTGCAGTATGACATCCTACTGGTGCCCGGCGGCCCCGGCACCCGGCGCGAAGCCGAAAACAAGGCCTTTCACGAGTGGTTGCGCGATCAGTCGGATGGGGCCGAACTGGTCACCTCGGTCTGCACCGGCAGCGCCATTCTCGCCGCCGCCGGACTGTTGGACGGCCGGCGCGCAACCACCAACAAACAGGCGTTTGCCTGGGCGTCCTCATTCGGCCCGAAGGTCGATTGGCAAAAGCAGGCCCGCTGGGTCGAAGACGGCAAATTCTTCACCGCATCCGGCGTCTCCGCCGGCATGGACATGAGCCTCGCCGTCATCGCCCGATTTTTCGGAACGGAAATGGCCGGGCAGGCCTCGGTCTGGGCCGAATACGACTGGCACCGCGACCGAACCTGGGACCCCTTCGCCAAAATCCACGGACTGGTTTAGTCCGCCGCGTCTTCTCGCGGCCGGGACCGTTCCGCCCGGGTCGCCGCTTCGTCGTTGACCAGGGTCTCCGAGTCAAGGACCACGCCGAACCTTTCGCGGACCTGGTCCAGGCTGTAGTAGCCGCGCCGCACGTCTCGCTCGACCAGGGCCGGGTCGCGGGCAAGGGGATCGCCAAAGCCGCCGCCGCCCGGCGTGTGTACGGTGACCGTGTCGCCGGCCGACAATTGGACGTCCTGGTCCTTGGACAGGTGCGGCGGATGGTAGAGTTCGCCGCCGCGGTCGACCACCACCCTGTTGACACCGCCGTCGTGGCCGCCGAGGGCGCCGCGCGGGCCGGTCCGGCCGTGGTCCATGACGAAGGACGCCCGCCCCGTGCCGCGACGCAGCTTGACTCGGTAACGCACGCCCAGGCCGCCGCGGTGTTCGCCGGCGCCACCCGAGCCTTCTCCCAGGGCGAATTCCTCGAACAATACCGGATAGCGCTGCTCGATGATTTCCACCGGCGGCATCTTGGAAATCCCGATGGTCGAACAACCGTTGGAAATGCCGTCGCCGTCGGCGTTGCCGCCGTAGCCGCCGCCGGAGAACAGATACATGACGTAGTTCCGGCCTCCATCCGGGTCGTGGCCGCCCATGGCGAAATTGCCGCTGGTGCCCGCCGGCGCGGCGAACAGCAAGTGCGGGATGGCCGGGGTCAGGGCCGAGAACACCGCCTCGGCGATGCGCTGGCTGACCTCAGCGGCGCAGCCCGACACCGGGCGCGGATACTCGGCGTAGAGGAAGGTTCCCCGGGGCTCGATGACGTCGAGCGGTACATAGGTGCCGGCGTTGATGGGGACTTCGGGAAAGATGTGCTTCATGGCCAAATAGACCGCCGACATAGTGGTGGCGATGACGCTGTTCATGGGCCCCTGGCAGGGCGGCGACGACCCCGACATGTCGACTGTCAGGCCATCGCCGCGCTTGGTGATTTTCATATCGATGCGCAGGGGCTCGTCGACTACGCCGTCGGAGTCCACTTGTGACCAGCCGTGATAATCGCCGTCGGGAATTTCGCTGATCTTGGCCCGCATCTGCTGTTCGGCGCGGGCGCGCAACTCGGCGATGGCGGCCTCGACAGTATCCCGGCCGTAACGGTCGAGCAGCACGGTCAGGCGGCGCTCGCCGACAGTCAGAGCCGCCGCCTGTGCCTTGATGTCGCCGATGCGTTGGTCGGCAATTCGGATATTCGACAGGATGATGGCGAGGATTTCCTGATCCATGACGCCGGCCTTGAACAGCTTGACCGGCGGCAGGCGCAACCCCTCCTGCTCGATCTCGGTGGCGGCGGCGGAAAAGCCGCCGGGCACGGCACCACCGGTATCGGGCCAGTGGCCAGTGTTGGCCAGCCACGAAAATAACTCACCCTGGTAGAAGAACGGCTTGACGAAGCGCACGTCCATCAGGTGGGTGCCGCCGAGGTAAGGGTCGTTGACCACATACATGTCGCCCGGCTCGAAATCGCCGGCCCGCTCGATCACCGCCTTGGTTCCGAACTGCATGGTGCCGACGAAGATCGGCAGTCCCAGGTCGCCCTGGGCGATGAGTTCGCCGGTGTCACGGTGATAGATGCCGTCGGAACGGTCAAGGCCTTCCGAAATTACCGGGCTGAAGGCGGCGCGCACGAAGGCCTGATCCATTTCGTTGCAGACCTGAATCAGGCCGTTCTGGATTACCGCTAAAGTGACAGGATCGAGAATGGCGCTCATGCCCCGGCTCCGTCGACGGTGATGATCAGGTTGCCCAGGTCGTCGGCCACCAGATTGTCGCCCGGCTCGACGACCACGGTGGTGTCCAACTGCTCGATAATCGCCGGGCCAATGAGCGTGGCGCCAGGGGGAAGCTGCTCGCGGCGATAGATCGGGGTTTCTGCCCAGCCGCTCTCGAACCAGACCCGCCGTGTCATGGCTGGTTCCATGTCGCCGCCGTTGGCGTGGGCCAGGGCGGCCAGGGGAACCGGCGCGCGCTCGCCGATGACGGCGGTGTGCAGGTTGACCAATACGGCGCGAATTTCCGGTAGCTCGACCTCGAAGCGCCGCCAGTAGACGGTCTCGAAGGCGCTCTGCAGTTCGGCCTGGGAAACATCGACACCACCAACCGCGATGTTGAGGATATGGCTCTGGCCGTGAAACTGCATGTCGGCCGTATGGATCACCGTGATACCGGTAACCGCGACGCCCTCGTCCCGGATTGTCGCCTCTCCTTCGGCGATGTGATCCACGAGGATCGTCTTAATCCGCGCCATGTCAAGATCGGACACCGGCAGATTGACCGTATTGACGTAGTCGTGGCGCACGTCGGCGGCGAGGCAGCCCAGTGCATTGGTAATACCGGGCCGGGCCGGCACCATGACCGACGGCACGCCCAATTCCTTGGACAGGGCCGAGGCGTGCAACGGGCCGGCGCCGCCGAACGCGAACAAGGCGAAGTCGCGCGGGTCGTGGCCGCGTTCCAGGGACACCAGACGCAGCGCCCCGGCCATGCGGTCGTTGGCGATGCGCAACACCGCCGCCGCCGCGCCTTCGCCGTCGAGGCCGAGGGCGGCGCCGATCCCGTCTCTGAACACCGCGCGCAACCTATCGAGCGACACCGGGTCATCGACCGACAGCAACGCCGCCGGGTTGAGCCGGCCGAGCAGCAGGTTGGCGTCGGTAATGGTCGGCCGTGCGCCGCCCCGGCCGTAACAAATCGGTCCGGGGTCGGCCCCGGCGCTCTCGGGCCCGACCTGCAATATGCCGGCGGCGTTGATAGAGGCGATCGAGCCGCCGCCGGCGCCGATGGAATGAACGTCGACCATAGGTACGTGAATCGGCATGGCGTATTCAAGCTCAAGCTCGCCGCTAACCTGGGCCACGCCATGGCGGATCACGCCGACATCGCAACTGGTGCCGCCCATGTCATAGGTGATGACATGATCGATGCCCACCGCTGTGGCCGTATAGGCCGCCGCCATGACCCCGGAGGCTGGCCCCGACATCACGGTCTTGACCGCCGCCTCGGCGACAATGGTCGACGACACGGTGCCGCCGTTGCCCTGCATGACCAGCAGATCGTGGCCATAGCCGCGCTCGGCCAGGCCGTCGCGCAGACGGGCGATATAGCGGTCGAGCACCGGGCGGATACAGCCGTTGACCGCGGCGGTGACGCCGCGCTCGTACTCGCGGTACTCGGACAGGATGGCGTGGCCCAGGGTAATGTACTGGTTGGGCCAAACTTCGGCGGCGATGGCCCCGGCGCGACGCTCGTGGTCCGAATTCACATAGGCGTGGAGGAAATGGATGACCAGGGACTCACAGCCCATGTCCAGTAGCCGCCGCGCCGCTTGGCGAACCTGGTCCTCGTCAAGGGCGGTCACCACCTCGCCCGCTGCGTCCATGCGCTCGTTCACTTCGAGCCGGCGCTCGCGGGGGATCAGCGGCTCGAACCAACCTTTGAGTCCGTAGGGCTGGGGCCGGGTCCGGCGGCCGAGTTCAAGGACGTCGCGAAAACCTCGGGTGGTAATCAATCCGGTGGCGCTGACCTTGCGCTCGAGCAGAGCGTTGGTGGTGGTGGTGGTGCCGTGGATGATGCTCTGGACCTCGGCCAGGGGAACCGCGGTCTCGGCCAGGGCCGCGAGCACGCCGAGGGCCTGGTTGTCGGTGGTGGTCGGTACCTTGGCGACGCGAATGTCGCCGGCCACCGGGTCGAGCAGAATTAGATCGGTGAAGGTGCCGCCGACGTCGATCCCGACCGCTTTCAGTTGCCCGTCGCTGGTCACGACGCCGCTCGACGCCTTATCGGCCGTGGATCAGCACGACGTCAGCGTCGGACGCACTGGCGCGCATGGCGACCAATTCCTGATATTCCGCCGATTCGTACCACGCCTTGAGGTCGGCCTTGGTGGGAAACTCCAGGATCACCGTATGATCAGCGGACCATTCGCCCTCAAGCACTTCGTACTCCCGATCAACGGCCAGAACCTTGCCCTTGAACTTCTCGAACACCCCGTAAAATAGCTTGCCGTATTCGCCGTACACATTCGGGTCGGTGACATCGATGTTGGCGACAAAATACACAGTCATGGCGTTGCGCCCTCTCTATACCACTACAATCTGTGACACTCTCCGGCGACCATTGTAGAACCAAATGGCGGGCAGGAAAGTAGCTATCACGGTCACCCTCGACGAACCTACGGGGCACGGCGGCGACCATGACGCCGAGCCGGTCACGGGCCAAAAACTTAACCAATCGTTAACAAAGTTCACCGTAAAGTTAACGTTTTGGTGAAGTGGTCTCCTTTCGATCAATGAAACCGTAGCTCCGAACGCTTCAGTGGGTTAGCGACGATTTGCCTGGGTGGGCGCCTGCCAGTTGGCCATCTGGGCAATGACGTCGTCGAGCAGCACGGCGGCCTTGCGCCGGTCCATTACCCGGGCGAAACAGGCGCCGATGGCGGGGAATTCATCGGCTAGGTCGCGTGCCGCGCCCAGCCCGTAGTTGACCCAGACCGCCATGTGGAGATCGAGCAGG
>JAYZAP010000199.1:0-5548 GCA_036339655.1 Pseudomonadota bacterium
GAGAAACAGGGCCCTGCCGGACCTTACCAAATTCAAGCGTTGATCAGCGCTGTCCATGCCAGCGCGGCGACGTACGAAACCACCGACTGGCGCAAGATAACCGCGTTGTATGGCGACTTGTACGTCCTCAACCCATCGCCGGTCATCGCGCTAAATCGGGCCGTTGCCTTGTCCTTTTCCGCCGGGCCCGAAGCCGGGCTGGTCGAGCTGGCCGAAGTCGATGGTCACGGCGCGCTCGGCACGTATCAGCCGTTCCATGCCGCCCACGCCGATCTGCCGCGCCGGGCAGTACGGCGATGCCGGAGCCGCCTACGGTCGGGCATTGGCGCTCAACAGCAACGACGCCAAGCGGCAATTTCTCGAAGGCCGCCGGCAAGAGGTGCTTGCGTCGTGCCGAGGCGACCGATAAGCCTTGTATTCCGAACTTTCAGGACGTGGCGGCGATGAACCAACTCGACATCGAACCCTTGCACGATGACGTCGGCGCCCGGGTAAGCGGCACCGCCTTGTCGGGCAATCTTTCGCCCGCCGCCGTGGCGCTGATCGTCGATGCCATCGACACCTACTCGGTGGTGTGCTTCGCCGACCAGGACATGACCGACGACAAGCAGTTGGCGTTCACCCGCCGTCTCGGCGAACCCGAGGCTGAGCACGTAACCTTCGGGTCGACCGGAGAGATCAAGTATTTCGGCACCGTGGGCAACGTCCAGGATGACGGTGCCAAGCAAGGCAACACCGACCCCGCCACCCGTTATCAGACCGGCAACAACCTGTGGCACTCGGACTCGTCGTTCCGCGAGACGCCGTCCTACGTTTCCATCGTCCACGCCTACGAGGTGCCGGGGAAAGACGGCGCCACCGAGTTCGTCAGTATGCGCGCCGGCTATGAGCGGCTTGACGACGCCATGCGCACGGCCATCGAGCCGCTTCATGTGCTCCACGACTACATGTTTTCCCGCAGCCAGGTGGCGCCGGTCAACCCCAACCACGCGGCGTCCCTGCCCCCGGTCATGCACCGGCTGGTGCGGCAAAACCCGGCGAATGGCCGCCGCAACTACTTCATCGGCTCCCACGCCCGCTCGATTCCCGGCTGGTCCGGCATGGCCAGCCGCCGCCTGCTCGACGACCTGCTCACCCAGGCGACCGGGCCCGACGCCATGTACGCCCACCAGTGGCGGGTCGGCGATACGGTCATCTGGGACAACCGTTGCATCCTGCACCGGGGAACCGGCTACGACGCCGACCGTTGGCGCCGGCGTATGCGCCAGACCCGGGTGGTCGGCAGCGAGAAGGGCATCATTCCCGGCACCACCCCAAGCTGAAATACGGAATCCCGCCATGCATGCCGTCTTCTCCGAGACCCACCGCCGCCACAGCCCAAGCCGTTTCATCCGGCGCGGCGAAGGGGCCGACTATCCGGAAGTGCCCGAGCGGGCAGATAATCTGGTCGCCGCGGCCGAGGCGGCCAGCCTCACGGTGACCGCCCCCGATGACTTCGGCGCCGGCCCGCGCGAGGCCGTGCATGACGCCCGGCACCTAGCCTTTCTCGCCTCCGCCCACGAGCGCTGGTCGGCCCTAGACGGGGCCAGCGAATACCTGGTGCCCAACACCCATCCGGTGCGCCATGGGGCCGCCTATCCCGACAATGTGGTCGGTCAGGCGGGCTGGCATATCGCCGATCTGGCCTGCCCGGTGGGCCCGGCGAGCTGGCCAGCGGCCTGCGCCGCGGCCAACGTGGCGCTCCATGCCGCCAGCCTGGTGCTCGACGGCGCCAACGCCGCCTATGGCATCTGCCGGCCGCCGGGGCACCACGCCTTCGGCGACCTGTCCGGCGGCTTCTGCCTGCTCAATAACGTGGCCATTGCCGCCCAGCACATGGTAGCGAAGCTGTCGCGGGTTGCCATCCTCGACATCGACGTCCACCACGGCAACGGCACCCAGGGCATCTTCTACGAGCGCGGCGACGTGCTGTTCGTCTCGGTTCACGCCGACCCGGACGGCTTCTACCCGTTCTACGCCGGCTACGCTGACGAGCGCGGCAACCGTGCCGGTGATGACGCCAACCTGAACCTGCCTCTAGCGCTCGGCAGCGGCGACGAGATTTTTCTCGCGGCCATCAACGATGGCCTGGCCAGAATTCAGAGCCAAGACCCGGGCGCCCTGCTGCTGTCCCTGGGCTTCGACGCGTTCGTCGACGACCCGCTGTCCGGACTCAAGGTCTCGACCGACGGGTTCCGCGCCGCCGGCGCCGCCATTGGCGGGCTCGATACGCCGACGGTGCTGATTCAGGAGGGCGGCTATCAGTGCGAGGCCCTGGGCCGCAATCTCACCGCCTTTCTCGAGGGGTTCGGCCGTGACTGACGAGGACCTCGACCTGGGTGACCGCGCGACCTATCACTACTGGAACAGCCATGTCATTCGCTTCGCCGACCTCGACCCGGCGAACCACGTCAACAATGTGGCTTACGCGCAATACTTCGAATCCGGCCGGGTCGCCTTCTGGCACCAGGCCGGCCGCCACACCATGGCGCCGGGCTGTTTCGGGGTGATCGCCAAGCTGACCATCGACTACCGCTCGCAAATGGATTTTCCTGGCGACGTCGATGTCGGCACCCGGGTGCTGTCGCTCGGACGCAGTTCGACCCGGTTGGGCCAGGGCCTGTTCCGCGACGGTGCCTGCGTCGCCACCAGCGTCTCGGTCATGGTGTTGGTCGACCGGCAAACCGACCGATCCACGCCCATGCCCGACGATCTCCGCGCCGCCGTCCTGGCGCTTAGCACGGGCTGACATCGACTCGAAAGGGTTGGACGGCGTGCCCGCGCGCGCCATATAACCCGCGTCATGTCTGGGCAGCCATTTATCAAGATGCAGGGGCTGGGCAACGATTTCGTTGTCCTCGACGCCCGCGCCGCGCCCGTGGCCTTCGACCCCGCCTGGCTGCGCGCCGTGGCCGACCGGCGTACCGGGGTCGGCTGCGACCAGATTATCTTCATCGAGGCGCCCGACGACGACGCCAGCGACGCCCGGATCAAAGTGCGCAACGCCGACGGTTCATTCGCCGAGGCCTGCGGCAACGGCACCCGCTGCGTCGCCCAGATGCTCATGAAGGAGACCGGGCGCGACCGGGTGGCCATCGTCAGCGATAGCTGCCGCCACGACTGCACGGCCACGATTGATGGCCTGATAACCGTTGACATGGGTCCGGCCGGCGACGGCTGGCGCGACATTCCCCTCGACCACGACGTGGACACGCTTGACGTCGATGTGGCCGAGCCCGACCTGGGCCGCGCCGTGGCGGTCAATGTGGGCAATCCCCACGCGGTGTTCTTCGTACCCGACGCCGAGGCCGTGGACCTGGACTGGTTCGGCCCGCGTATCGAGCACAGCGCCCTCTTCCCCGAGCGCACCAACGTGGAAATCGCCACCATTACCGGGGCCAATGAAATCCGCCTGCGGGTCTGGGAGCGCGGCGTCGGCATCACCCGGGCCTGCGGCACCGGCGCCTGCGCCACGGCTGTGGCGGCGGCCCGGCGCGGTCATGCCGGTCGCGCCTCGACCATCACCCTCGACGGCGGCGTGTTGGGCATCGAATGGCGCGATGACGGCCATGTACTGATGACCGGCCCGGCGGCCGAGAGCTTTCGCGGCACCCTGCCCGAGGGTCTCGGGTCATGAGCGCCGAAGTGGTCACCTTCGGCTGTCGCCTCAACGCCTACGAGTCCGAGGTCATGCGGGCCCATGGGGCGGGACTCGACAACAACACCATCATCTTCAACACCTGCGCGGTCACCGCCGAGGCCGAGCGCCAGGCCCGCCAAGCCATCCGCCGGGCGCGGCGGCGGGCGCCGGACGCGCGCATCATCGTTACCGGCTGCGCCGCCCAGATCGATCCGGCCCGCTACACCGCCATGGCCGAGGTCGACCAAGTGCTGGGCAACGGCGAAAAGCTCGACCCGGCGGCGTTCGCCAATGACAGCGAACGGGTGCGGGTCAACAACATCATGGCGCTTAAGGAGACCGCGGCCCATCTGGTGGCCGGCTTCGAGGGCCGGGCGCGAGCCTTCGTCCAGGTCCAGAACGGCTGCGACCACCGCTGCACCTTCTGTATCATCCCCTACGGTCGGGGCAATTCACGCAGCGTGCCTTTGGGCGAAGTGGTCGCCCAGGCGCGTCAACTGGTCGCCGCTGGATACAACGAAATCGTTCTCACCGGGGTCGACCTGACATCCTACGGCGGCGACCTGCCGGGCCGGCCGCGCCTCGGCCAGATGACCCGGCGGCTGCTCGCTCAGGTGCCCGGCCTCAATCGCCTGCGCCTGTCTTCCCTCGATGTGGCCGAGGTCGACGACGACCTTATGGACCTGATTGCCCATGAGCCCCGGCTGATGCCGCACCTCCACCTCAGTCTCCAGGCTGGCGACGACATGGTGCTCAAGCGCATGAAGCGGCGCCACAGCCACGCCGACGCGATTGCTTTCTGCCAGACCGCGCGGGCGCTGCGCCCGGACATCGCCTTTGGCGCCGACCTCATCGCCGGGTTCCCGACGGAAGACGACGCCATGTTTCAACGAAGCCTCGACCTGGTCGCCGAGGCCGGTCTTGCCTTCCTCCACGTGTTTCCCTATTCGGGTCGGGCCGGCACCCCGGCGGCGCGCATGCCCCAGGTGCCCAAGGCCGTTCGCAAGGGCCGCGCCGCCCGTCTGCGCGCCGCTGGTGAAGTAGCCCTGGCGAGCTATCTGGCGGGGCTTGTCGGGCGCGACATCGAAGTTTTGGTGGAACAGGGCGCGGCGGGTCGAAGCGAGCATTACACCCGGGTCCGGCTCGACGGCGAACACACCGCCGGCACCCTGGTCAACGCCACTGTTACCAACGTTGACGGCGGCATGCTCGTGGCCACGGCCATTCAATAATGGCAGACGAGGGTGGTAACTGGTTTTCCCGGCTCAAGAGCGGACTGACCCGGTCGTCGTCGAAGCTGGCCGACGGCATCGGCGCCATCTTCACCAAGCGCAAGCTCGACGAAGGCGCCATCGAGGAGCTGGAAGAACTGCTGATAACCGCCGACCTGGGGGTCGAGACCGCCGCCGCCCTGACCGCCGAACTGGCCCGCACCCGGTTCGACAAGGAAATCGAGCCGGCCGAGGTGCGCGCCGCCCTGGCCAACCAAATCGCCGCCATCCTCGAGCCCGTGGCCCGGCCCCTGATCCCGGATCCGGCCCACAAGCCCCATGTGGTGCTGGTGGTCGGGGTCAACGGCACCGGCAAGACCACCACCATCGGCAAGCTGGCCAGGCAGTGGCGTGACCAGGGCAAGAGCGTCATGTTGGCCGCCGGCGACACCTTCCGGGCCGCCGCCATCGAGCAGATTCAGGTGTGGGGCGAGCACACCGGTTCGCCGGTGGTCGCCGGAAAGGCCGGGGCCGACGCCGCCGGCCTCGCCTTCGACGCCTTTGAGCGGGCCCGCGCCGACGGCGCCGACGTGCTGATGATCGATACCGCCGGACGGCTCCACAACAAGGCCGGACTCATGGCCGAGCTTGAGAAAAT
>JAYZAP010000200.1:0-2186 GCA_036339655.1 Pseudomonadota bacterium
GCCATCGTCGCCATCGAGCTGCTGGCCGCTGCCCAGGGTATCGAGTTCCGCCGCCCGCTGACCTCATCGGAGGCGCTGGAGCAGGCCCATGCCACAATTCGCGCGGAAGTCCCGGCGCTTGACCAGGACCGCCACTTCGCCCCCGACCTGGAGGCCGTCAAGGCCCTGGTCGTGGCCGGCGCGTTCAATGGCATGATGCCGCCGGGAATCCTCCCCAGCCTATCCTAGGGTGGCGACCGCCTCGCGGTAGCGCTCGACAATGGCCTCTTCGTCGCGGTGCTCGCCACACTGCACCAACCAGCGGCCGCCGACCATGACGTGGCATATGGGGTTGGTGTTGCCCGAGAACACCAGGGAATCGAGCAGCACGTCGCCGTCCCGCCCGGCCAATTGCGGGTGATCGCCGTCGAGCACCAGGAGGTCGGCGCGGGCGCCGGGCTCGAAGGCGCCGATGGGCCGGGCCAGGGCCCTGGCGCCGCCGGCTAGGGCGGCGCGCCACAGGGCAGCGCCGACCGAGCCGCCTTCAGCCCCAAATCGCGTATTATTTGCTGGCATGATATTGCGGCGCTCACGGATCAGCCGCTGGCCGTATTCCAGCCAGCGCAGTTCCTCGACCGGACTGATCGAGACATGACTGTCCGAGCCGATGCCCAGGGCGCCGCCGGCAGCGATGTAGGCGAACAAGGGAAACAGGCCGTCCCCCAGGTTGGCCTCGGTGGTCGGGCAGAGGCCGGCGATGGCGCCGGAGCGCGCCAGGGCCAGGGTTTCGTCGCCTGTCATATGGGTGGCGTGGACCAGGCACCAGCGCCGCGACACGGCGGCATTGTCGAGCAGCCACTCGACCGGGCGAGCGCCGCTCCAGGCCAGGCAATCGTCGACCTCGCGCTGCTGCTCGGCGATGTGAATGTGGATCGGCGCGGCGCCGTCTAGGGCGTCGAGCGCGGCGGTGGTCTCGCTTATCAGTTCTGGGGTCACCGCGCGCAGGCTGTGAAGCGCCATGCCGATACGAATTTGCGGGTCATGGGAGTGGTCCCTGGACAAGCCCTCGACCAGGGCCATGAAACCGTCGGCGTTGTGGAGAAATCGCCGCTGGCCGGGGCTCGCCGGGGCGCCGCCGAAGCCGCCATGGGCGTAGAGCACCGGCAGGTGGGTGAGGCCGATGCCGGTGGCTTGTGCCGCTGCGATGATGCGCCGCGAGGTCTCGGCCGGGTCGTCATGGGGGCTGCCGTCGGGGCCGTGGTGCAGGTAGTGGAACTCGCCCACGGCGGTGTAGCCAGCCTTGAGCATCTCGACGTAGAGCTGGGCGGCGATGGCCTCCTTGGTGTCGGGCGACAGGCGGCCGACGAAGCCGTACATCACCTGGCGCCAGGTCCAAAAGCTGTCATCCAACGGCCCGGCGCGTTCGGCGAGGCCGGCCATAGCCCGCTGAAAGGCATGGCTGTGGAGGTTGGCCATGCCGGGAATGACCGGCCCGGCGACGCGCTCGGCGCTATGGGGCTTGGCGTCGGCGGTCACCGCCGTCAGGTCGCCGTTGTCGGCGATGTCAAAGCGCACGTTCTCCGCCCAGCCGGTGGGCAGCAACGCGGTGTCGGCGAACAGGGCGGCTGTCATGGGCGCATTAAGCCGCGCCGGACCCATGGCCGCAAGGTCGGTTGCGCCCGGGGGCGCTGGCCGATTAGCCTGAGCGGCGAGGGAGGTCGGCCATGAATGACGCGGGCGAGCGCTGGGACGGGCTGTGGCTCAACGCCCGGCTGGCGACCATGACCGAAGGCGGCGCGCCTTATGGCGTCATCGATGACGGCGCCATTGCCGTGGCCGATGGCCGCATCGCCTGGGTCGGGCCGCGCCGGGACTTGCCCCATGAGACCGCCGATAGACTACTTGACGCCGGCGGGCGCTGGATCACGCCGGGGCTGGTCGATTGCCACACTCACATCGTCCATGGCGGTGAGCGCTCGCGGGAGTTCGAACTCCGGCTCGAAGGCGCCAGCTATGCCGAGATCGCCGAGGCCGGCGGCGGCATCGTCTCAACGGTTGCCCACACCCGCGCCGCCGGCGAGGACGCGCTGTTCGACAGCGCCGCCCGGCGCATCGCCGACCTCCGGGCCGAAGGGGTCACCACCATCGAGATCAAGTCGGGCTACGGCCTCGATAAGGATTGCGAGATCAAGATGCTGCGGGTTGCC
>JAYZAP010000201.1:0-15517 GCA_036339655.1 Pseudomonadota bacterium
AAACAAAATGGGCTAGCGCCGTGGCGCTAGCCCATCGAAATTGGTGGTAGCGGAGGAGGGACTTGAACCCCCGACAAAGAGATTATGATTCTCCTGCTCTACCGACTGAGCTACTCCGCCGAAAACTATGGCGTGGGATATAGGAGCCGCCGCCAACCCTGTCAAGCTGGGCGTTCGCTGGATCCGGCTAGCTTGCCAAGACCGCTTCGGGCCGTTCGATCCAGCCGCCACCGAGAACCCGTGCGCCATCGTATATAACGCAGGCCTGACCCGGCGCGATGGCGGCTTCGGGCTGATCGAGCGTAATTTCGGCGCGTTCGTTTTCCAGCCCGCGTAGGGTTGCCGGCACCGCCTGTTGGGGGGCTCGCAGTTTGACGCTGACCGCCTGGTCGACACTGTCAAGCGGCCGGTCGCCGAGCCAGTTGACCTGATTGATGGTCAGCCTCCGACCGAGTAACCCGTCATAGGGACCGACCACCACCTGGCGGCGGTCCGCATTGATCGCCAACACATAGAGCGGCTCGGACCCGGCGATACCGATGCCCCGGCGCTGGCCGACCGTAAAATTGACGATGCCGTCATGACGACCGAGGACCCGGCCGTCGAGATCGACGATATCGCCGGGCTCGCCGGCCTCGGGGCGCAGCCGGGCGATGACTTCGGCATAGCCACCTTCGGGAACGAAGCAGATGTCCTGGCTGTCGGGCTTATGGGCAACCGCCAGATCGAAGCGTTCGGCCAAATCGCGGACCTCGTCCTTGCTAGCCAGTCCGCCAAGGGGAAAGCGCAGCAGGTCGAGCTGATCGCGGGTGGTAGCGAACAGGAAATAGCTTTGGTCACGTGCCGGGTCGGCGGCGCAGTGGAGTTCGGGGCCATGGGTGCCTTGCGCATGCTGAACATAGTGGCCGGTGGCCAAGGCCTCGGCGCCGAGATTCCGGGCGGTGTCCAGCAGGTCGCAGAACTTGACCCGCTGATTGCAGCGAATACAGGGCACCGGGGTCTCGCCGCGGAGATAGGAGTCGGCAAAATCGTCGATCACCGCGGCACGAAAACGATCCTCGTAATCGAGCACGTAATGAGCTATGCCGAGCCGGTCCGCGACCCGCCGGGCGTCGTGAATGTCCTGGCCGGCGCAACACGCCTTGGGCCAGCGAATTGCCGCGCCATGGTCGTAGAGCTGCAGGGTGACGCCGACCACTTCGTAGCCGTCGTCCGCCAGCACGGCGGCGGTGACCGAGGAATCGACCCCGCCCGACATGGCAACGACCACGCGGGTGTCAGCAGGCGGCTTGTCTATGCCCAGTGAGTTCATGGAGCGGAATATAGGCGCTGGACGCCACATGGCAACCATGGCCGGGCTGGAAGCGGTTGCAAATTGCCCGCCGCCGTGGTGCAAGTAGCCATCCTGGGAATGACAAAAACGGTGGTGACAGACCAATGGCGAGCCTCGATTCACATCTCATCCGACCGACCCGTGGTTTCATGGGCGTGCCCGCGACCCTCGATTTGAGCGGCGCCCGGGCGGCGATCCTCGGCATGCCGTTCGATTGTGGCGCCGATCCCTACCGCATCGGCGCCCGCCAGGGACCCGGCGCCATCCGCGATCAGGCGATCCGCCGCGACGGCCCCTACCCGAGCTTTTCCATGACCGACCCCCTGGAGGAACTGCGCCTGATCGACTGCGGCGACGCGGCGGTCATCCCCGGCCGTATCGAGGAAGCTCACGAAATCATGGAAGCGGCCATGGGCCAGATCGCCGACACCGGCGTCACGCCGGTGACCATGGGCGGCGACGGCGCCGTATCCCTACCCCAGCTTCGCGCCATGGGCGCCCGTCATCCCGGCCTCACGGTAGTGCATTTCGATTCCCACACCGACGCCTACCCCATCGAGGGCCAGCGCCGCCACACCAACGGCACCACCTTCAACAACGCCGCCGAGGAAGGGGTGATCGACGCCGAGGGCTCGTGGCACATCGGCATTCGCGGCACCTGCCGCCACCCGGACATCATCGGCTTTACCCGCGCTTTCGGCTATCAGGTGGTGACGGCGGACGAGTTGTTCGATCGCGGTCACAAGGCGGTGATCGACGAGATGCGCGCCGCCGTCGGCAACCGCCCGGTCTATCTCTGCTGGGACATGGACGTGTTCGACCCGTCCTGCGCGCCGGGCGTGTGCGACCCGACCTGGGGCGGCATGACCGCGCGGGAAGGCATCTCCATCCTGCGCAGCCTGGCCGGCATGAATATCGTCTCGGTCGACGTCAACACCGTGAGCCCGCCCCACGATAGCGCCGGCATGACCGCCCTGCTAGCCGCCAACGTGATGATTCTGGCGCTGCACCTGCTTTGCATGAGGGCTACTTAGACGGCGATATCGACTTCACCGTTGAGGGTGGTAAGCAAGATCTTCGCGTCGATCAGGTCGTCGGTGCCGAAGTCCTCGGTGAACTGGCCGTAGACCGAAGCCAGACGGTCGAACGCCTCGTCCTCGGTCTTGCCCTGGGATTGACGGAGCCGGGCCAGACTGATGGCGGCACGCAGCTCGAGGGAGAGCGCGGCCTGACTTTGCGCGATGTCGAGCGCCTTGTGAAAACTGGCCTTGGCGTCGACAGGGGCGCGAGATCTTGAGATTGCTCTGCGGATGGTTGTTGAACCGACTGCGTCCCGCCGGGCGACCACAGGAGAAACTGCCCGTCCTGATCCGCCGCCAGGCGCTTGTGCTGGATCAGTTCGATGCGAATGTCGTCGATGAAGCCGTCGTCGATATCGAACTCGCAGCGGAGACGGGCATAGGAAACCTGGCCCTTCATCACCAGAAGCCAGATCACCTCCTTGAGAATCCCAGTGAAACTCACGCCCTACTCACTTCAACCAATGTATTTTACGTATCACATTGGAATTGGAGGCGCACCCGGCCTGTTAGAACATCAGGCTCCGGGTTTCGCTCGGCAGGGTGACGGTGAGGCCATCGAGGTCTTCGGTGATGATGATCTGGCAGCCCAGGCGCGAGGTCTTTGTGAGGTCGAAGGCGAGGTCGAGCATGTCCTCCTCGTCCTCGGTGATCTCGGGTAGGCGGCAAAAGTGGCCCGGGTCGACGATGATGTGGCAGGTCGAACAAGCCAGGGAGCCCTCGCAGGCGCCTTCGATGTCGATGTCGTGCTTGCGGGCGACCTCAAGGATCGACAGGCCGAGGGGGGCTTCGACCTCGCGCCGCTCGCCATCGGGTCGGATGAACGTCATGGTGGGCATGGCCGCGGAGAATTCTTAGACGAAGAAGGATTCGCCGCAGCCGCAGCGCCCTTTTTCATTGGGATTATTGAAAACGAAGCCGGCACTCAGCTTCTCCTCGACAAAGTCGAGCTCGGCGCCGGCGAGATACATGGCCGCCTCGGGGTCGATCAACACGGTGACGCCGTCGCTTTCGACCACGGCGTCGAGCGGCAGCCTGTCATCAGCCAGGTCGATGGTGTAGGCCATGCCGGAACAGCCGGCACGACGCACACCGATCCGCAGGCTTGGCGCCGCCTGTTGGTTTTCATGCGCCAAGTGCTTGATACGCGCCACCGCCGCCTGACTTATGGATATAGTCTGACCGTCCACCGCTTTGTTCCTCGACCCATGGTCAACGCAATATAGAGCGCTGTTTACCCGGTGGAAGAGCGCCGGCGCAAATCATTTCGACCGGTCCGCCGATAGAGCGCCCTCCAGGCTTCGATCAGGCGGTCGGCATCGGCCTCGGTACTGTCCCAACCGAGACTGATACGAACGGCGCAGGCGGCCACCGCCGGTTCGACCGCCATGGCGGCCAGCACATGGGATGGGCCGACCTTGCCCGACGAACAGGCGGCCCCGGAACTGACCGCCACGCCGGCCAGGTCGAGGGCCATGACCTGGGTCTCGGCGGCCACGCCGGGCATGGTGATACAGGTCGTGTTGGCGAGGCGCGGAGCCGCGTCACCCAGTACCCGGACGTCGGGTGCGGCAGCCGTCAGTTCGGCCTCGATGCGGTCGCGCAGGCCGGACATCCGTTCGCAATTCTTGAGGTCGTCAGCGGCCAAATCGGCGGCGACGCCAAAGCCGATCAGGGCGGCGACGTTTTCGCTACCGGCGCGGCGCCCGGCTTCCTGGCGGCCGCCATGGAGCATGGCTGACATGTCGACACCGTCGCGCACAACCAAGGCGCCGGCGCCCTGGGGTCCCCCCATCTTGTGGGCCGACAGACTCATCAGATCAGCCCCCAGATCATGCAGCGACAGGGGAATTCGGCCGACGCCCTGGACCGCGTCACAATGCAGCAGGGCGCCGTGGGCGTGGGCCCGTTCAGCCGCCGCCGCAACCGGCTGAATGACTCCGGTCTCGTTGTTGGCCAGCATGATCGACACCAGCGCAGGCGCCGGATCGGCGGCCAACGCCGCTTCGAGGGCAGCCACGTCGATGACGCCGTCGCCGCCCACCGCCACCGTGGTCGCATCGGGCGCCGCCGCCAGCACCGAGTCATGCTCGACCGCCGACACCACGCGCCGGCGCCACGCCGTGCCGGCAAGTGCGAGATTGTTGGCCTCGGTGCCGCCCGACGTAAAGATAACATTGGTCAGGCCGGTCCCGGCCAGGGCGCCGACTTGG
This sequence comes from Pseudomonadota bacterium, assembly GCA_036339655.1. Lineage (GTDB taxonomy): Bacteria > Pseudomonadota > Alphaproteobacteria > JAAXGF01 > JAAXGF01 > JAYZAP01. The sequence goes on from JAYZAP010000201.1 coordinate 4,626, forward strand.
GCGCGGGCGTCCTCCAGGGCGCGCCGCGCCAGACGTCCGAAGCGGTGGACCGAGGATGGGTTGCCGACACGGCCGGACGCCGCCGCCATGGCCTCGGCGACGGCCGGCTTGAGCGGTGCTTCCGCGTTGTAATCGAGGTAGCTGAGCGGTGGGCTCACTTGATCGCCCGCAACTCCGCGGTGGTCGTGCCGGTCATGGGTCCAAACATCTGGCTGGTCCCTAGAATGCGACGGGCGCAGACATCGTCGAGGGAGACCGAGCTGAGGTACATATAAATCTGGTTGCCCAGCTCTTCCCACAGGTCGTGGGTCTGGCAGCGGCTCTTGTTGCGCCGGCAGCCGAGCGGTGAGCCCGGCTGGCATCGGGTCTCGGTCAGCGGCTCGTCGACAACCAGAACAATGTCGGATATGCGAATTTGATCGGCCGGAGGAGCCAGCAGATAGCCGCCGCCGGGACCGCGCACGCTCTTGACGGTGGCGCCACGGCGAAGCTTGCCGAACAGCTGTTCGAGATAGGATAGGGAAATCTCCTGACGCTCGGCGATATCGGCCAGTGAAATTGGCCGTCCCTTGGCGCTGAATTTCACGTCCTCCTCCTTCCCTCAAGCAAGGCCATGGTCGGCGGGTTCGATCACGCCTGCGGCTTTTTGGGGTCGCTGTCCGGCTGGTTTTCGAAGCCATCGGGAGCCTGACGCGACTGGCGCTCGATGGCCGCTTCCAGGTCCCTGACCTGCGCTGACAGGGTGTAAATCTGATCGAGCAGGCCGTCGATGGCCCGGCTGGTCGGGTCCGGCATATGAGGCGAGGTCGCGCCATAGGCGACAAAGCGCTGGGGCTTGGACGGATCGTGACCGCCCACGGCGCGGGCTGGAATACCGACCACCGTGGCGCCTTGGGCAACGTCCCGGACGACCACCGCGTTGGCTCCGACGCGGGCGTCGCGGCCAACCGTGATGGGCCCCAGCACCTGGGCCCCGGAGCCAACGATGACGCCGTCCTCGATGGTCGGGTGGCGCTTCTGGTTGGCCTGGGATTCGGCGTCGACCGAGGGCGAAGTGCCGCCCAGGGTGACGCCATGATAGAGCGTCACATCGTCGCCGATCTCGGTGGTCTCACCGATGACCACGCCCATGCCGTGGTCGATGAAAAACCGGTCGCCGATTACCGCGCCGGGGTGGATTTCGATGCCCGTGAGGAACCGGCCCATATGGGAAATGAAACGACCCAGCAGCTTCCAATCGTTGATCCAGGCCCAATGACCGAGATGATAAAGTTGCAACGCGTGGAAGCTGGGATAGCAGAGCACCACCTCGGGACGCGAGCGCACGGCGGGATCGCGTCCGAAGACCACGTCGATATCGGCTCTAATCCTCTTGAACATCTTGATACCCGACGTCTAGTATGGCGCGCCGTTCGGCTGGGGCCGGCGACGCCCTGTCAGATGGTGTCTGACCGGTCATATATGCTTCCCGACAATAGCGGTCAAGTTTGAGGCGCGACATTTCCTGCGAGCCCTTATGCAATTCCACATTTTGCGTTGGGGTATATTGCCTAAGATACCGGTCTTCGGCATCTAAACACAAACCGAAATGAAATCACCCACGTATGCCTGAAGTCATAATAAACGGGCCGGAAGGCCGAATTGAAGGCCGTTATCGGCACAGCGCCGTACCCAACGCGCCCATCGCCATGGTTCTCCACCCCCATCCGCAATACGGGGGCACCATGAACAACAAGGTCGTCTACTCCCTGTTCCAGACATTTGGACGCCACGGATTTTCGGTGTTGCGCATAAATTTTCGCGGCGTCGGGCGCAGTCAGGGTGAATTCGACAACGGCTTGGGAGAGTTGAGCGACGCCGCGTCGGCGCTCGACTGGCTGCAGTCGATCAACCCCAACGCCAGCAACTGCTGGATCGGCGGGTTCTCCTTCGGCGCCTGGATCGCCATGCAGGTGCTCATGCGGCGGCCGGAAATACACGGTTTTATCGCTGTGGCGCCGCCCGCCAACATGTACGACTTCACCTTTCTCGCGCCGTGCCCGTCGTCGGGCATGATTATTCAGGGCAGCGCCGATGAACTGGTGCCGGAACCCTCGGTCGCCTTACTGGCGGAAAAGGTCTCCAAGCAACGCAACATCGAAGTCGAGTACAACATCATCGATGGCGCCAACCATTTCCTCAATGGTCACATCAATACCTTCACTGGACATGTGAACGCCTATCTTACAGCGCGCATCGGCACCACACCCTCAAGTTAGCCCCGGTACAGTGCCCCGCCTGTGAGCGGGCGCGGCACGCCGGTGGTTTCGGGAATCGACACGGGCAGGCCGCGCAGGCTGCGGACCGCGAGATAGGCAAAGGCCTGTGATTCAATGGCGTCGCCTTGCCAGCCGACCGCTTCGACGGGATCAACGGGTACCCCAAGATAATGCCCCAAGTCCGCCATCAGCACCGGGTTGTGGCGGCCGCCGCCCGTCACCAGCCAACGCGCCGGTGGCGTCGGTAAATGCGCCCGAGAAAGCCCCACCGCGGCCGCGGTAAAGGCGGTGAGTGTGGCGGCACCATCGGCCGCGCTCAACGCCCCGATATCGCCGGTAAAGTCGTCGCGGTCGAGGGATTTGGGCGGCACTTGGTCGATGTACGGGTGGTCGAGAAGTTTGGCCAGGATGGCCCGGTCAACGGTCCCCAACGCGGCCAGGGCGCCATCGGCGTCGTAGTTACCGGCATCATGGCGGCGTACCCAGTCGTCGATCAGGGCGCAGCCGGGCCCGGTGTCAAAGGCGCTTATCGCGCCGCCTTCGCCGAGGTAGGTGACGTTGCCGACGCCACCCAGGTTGAGCACGGCGAGGGGCCGGACAAGGCCGTCGGCCAGGGCCGCGTGATAGAGTGGCGCCAGGGGCGCGCCCTGGCCGCCGGCGGCGACGTCGCGGCGGCGCAGGTCGCAGACCACGTCGATGCCGGTGCAATCGGCGAGCCGGGCACCATCGCCGATCTGCCAGGTCAGGCCTTCATGGGGCCGGTGGGCGATGGTATGGCCATGGAAACCGATGACCGAGACCACGTCTGGCGACACATCTTCGCGCTCGAGCAGGGCGGTGACCACCGCCGCGTGGGCCAGGGTCACGTCCCGTTCAACCGCCCTGACGTCACCGACGCCGCCCAGGGTGGCGCGCAACCGGTCACGCAGACGGTCGTCATAGGGCGTGGTCGACCAGGCGCCGGTCGAGACGCTGCCATTGCCGTCGGTCCGGATCAGGGCGGCATCGATACCGTCGAGCGACGTGCCGCTCATGAGCCCCAGCGCCAGGCAGTTATCTCGGCCGTCCATTTTCGGCTCCCTCCGTTGTCCGGCGATTGTGAGTATGCTACACCGTGCGCGCTTCACAACCGATACCGCAATCAACCGGCACCCCCCGATGACCGAGCCAAAATCCAAATTCCTGCGCAACATCCAGGCGCGCGGCTTCATCCACCAGTGCACCGATCTGGAGGCCATGGACGAGGCAGCCGGGACGGCGCCCATGGTGGCGTACGTCGGCTACGACTGCACCGCGCCGAGCCTGCACGTGGGCAATCTGGTGTCGATTATGCTGCTGCGCTGGTTCCAGCGCTGCGGTCACAAGCCCATCGTGCTCATGGGCGGCGGCACCACCAAGGTCGGCGACCCGACCGGCAAAGACGAAATGCGCAAGCTGCTCAGCGATGACGATATCGCTAACAACATGGCGGGCATCAAGGCGGCATTCAGCAATTTTCTTGAGTTCGGCGACGGCCCGACCGACGCGGTCATGGTCAACAACGCGGATTGGCTCGATGAGCTCAACTACATGGAGTTCCTGCGCGATTATGGCCGTCATTTCTCGGTCAACCGCATGTTGAGCCAGGATTCGGTCAGGCTTCGGCTCGAGCGCGAACAGCCCATGAGCTTCCTCGAGTTCAATTACATGGTGCTCCAGTCCTACGATTTCCTCGAGCTGTCGCGGCGCTACAACTGCATCGCCCAGATGGGCGGCTCGGACCAGTGGGGCAACATCGTCAACGGCGTCGAACTCGGCCGGCGCATCGACGGCGCTCAATTCTTCGGCCTGACGACGCCGCTGATCGCCCTGGCCTCGGGGGCCAAGATGGGCAAATCCGCCCAGGGCGCGGTGTGGCTCAACGCCGAGATGCGCAGCGCCTATGACTACTGGCAATTCTGGCGCAACAGCGACGACACAGATGTCGGCCGTTTCCTGCGCCTGTTCACGGAACTGACGCTGGCCGACATCGCCGAGGCAACGGCGGCGGATAGCGATATCAACGAGGCCAAGAAGCTGCTGGCCAACGCGGCAACCACCCTGTGCCATGGCGCCGAGGCCGCGCGCGACGCCGCCGAGACCGCGCACAAAACCTTCGAGGACGGCGCCATCGGCGACGCCTTGCCGGTCATCGGGGTTCCCCGAGCCGAACTCGACAGCGGCCTGCCGGCCTTCGAAGCCTTGCAGCGCGCCGGCCTGTGCACCACCGGCGGCGAAGCGCGCCGCCTAATCAAGGGCGGCGGCGGCCGGGTCAACGACGTCCCGTTCGCCAGTGAAACCCAGTTGGTCACTGCCGCCGACCTCAACGGCGATGGCGTCATCAAGCTGTCGGCGGGAAAGAAACGCTACGCCCTGCTGCGCGCCGAATAGGCAAAATCCCTAGCGCTCCACGTCTTCACTGGTCCCGACCTCATCGACCGTGGGCGGCGAATCGTCGAGACGGAAGAGATTGCGCAGGATGCCTGGCGCCAGGGCAGGTAACGGATTGACCTTGACCTCGGGATCGTCGAGCGGGCCGACCAGCGTATAGGTCATGGCGAACACCCCACCGCCTTCTTCCGGAACAAAAAGGTCCTTGAGAATCGGGAAATTGCCCAAGAAGCTGTTCAGAACGTAGGCGGGCACAATTGTGCCTTCGAGGTTCGCATGATCGGCGGCGAGATCAACTTGCCCCTTGAATGTAAAGCCGATGGCCGGGCCTCTGGCGTAGGCGTCGTCGATTTCCAACACATCGCCACGCATGACGAAGGGCACCACCAGATAGCTGAATGGCAGACCCTCACCCTTCAACAGGTCAAACACTCCAATCAACGATGCGACCGACAGAATTCGCGCCAGCAGCGGTGCATTGACGACTTTGAAATTATCGACCTTAAGTTCCCCGGTGATAGGACCATCAACTTTCGTCGGATCGAACCTGGCATCGACCGTCAGCGTGCCGCCGATGGCATCGTCGAAAATACCCAGGGTGCGCAACAGTTCGCCACCATCGTCTGAGCCCATGAAGAACGTCCGGCCGCTGTCGTCACGGTCGATCCGCACCGCCAGGTGCTTGTCGCCAGCCAGCAATCCATCCACGTTCATGGCTTCCCAGCGGTTCCCGGAAAACAACAGCTCCGCCTTCACCGCGTGGAACGATTGTCCGTCGCGAGTAATGACCCGATCGACGTCGGCGCTGAGCCTGAGTTCGGGCAACGGGCCGTCGCTGTCGTAGTCGTCGAGGTAGGGCCGAAGGTCGAGACTGGGTCCCTCGACACCGATGCGATAGCCGACGCCCTTATCGAACAGCAGCGCCGCCCGAACATCGTTTTCGCCAAACACCAGACTGTCGAATTCGAGCCAGGCGAGATCCAAGGTCTCGGCGTCGATGCCGGCCCGGCCCTGGGCGGTCAAATTGCCGGCGGCGAGATCGAAGGACCCGGCGGTCTGCAAAATCTTGGGACCGCCGAGGAAATCAAGCGTGATCAAGCCTTCCACGCCGGCGGATTTTTGCCAGTAGATTTCGGGAATTCGCACCATGGTGCTTACCAGATCGGCGGAAATGCGCCACTGGCGGTTGCCGTCGGGCAGGTCGACGATTTCTATCCCCATATCCGTCGGTCCGGTAACGTAGTCGCCGCCCGGCAAACCCAGCGCCAGCCTCTGGGAATCGGTGAATCTTCCTGAGAACGTGTAACGCCGGACAAACGGCGCGTCGGCGGCGAAACTCTCCCGCCATACGCCGTCCCCGGGAACCCCATTGAGGGCCAGTGCGCCGTTTACATCCATGCCGTTGTTGTCGAGCGTAAGGCGCAACAGACCGCCGCTAATCGCCGGCCAGTCGTCCGCCGCGACAACGGCCACGTCCTCGAGATTGGCGATAGCGGCGACCTCAACATCCTCGAGCAACATATCCTTGAGCAGGGGAAAGGCTACCCTGAAGCCGATCCGCGCCGTACCGGTCACCTCATCGGGACTGACCCCGAGGCGCTGGGGATAGGCAAGAACGGGATGGGCCAGGATATGGAGCACGTCGTTGATGTTGCCGCTGAAATCAACGTCGATAGTGAGATCGTCGCGTCCACCCAGGTCTTCAATGGTGAGCCGGGCTTCCTTGGTCTCGACACCTTGTATCGAGCCGCCCCAGGTTCGCACCTCGATCGAATCGCCGGTAATGGTGACGAAACCATCAACCCCGGTGGCCGCCGGCAGCGGGTTCAGGTAGTCGATGGTGGCGCCCTCAAATTCAACGGTGGTATGGACCGCGGCGGCGGGCGGCCGCGACAAATCAAAATCGCCGGGGCGCAAGTGCAAACTGGTCTGGGATTTGCTGATGGTGCCGTGACGGACATTAGTGATCAGCCAATGGCGCATGATGGGCGCCAATCGAGCAGGCCAATAGCGTTGCAGATCATCGAGGGGCAAATCGCTGATCGTCACGCCGGCGGCGATCATCGGATCGCCATTGAAACCTTCGATGAGGCCCTCCAAGGCAAGCGTCGGACCCCCGAGATCAACAGTCGCGCTGTCGATGTGCAATCTCTCGTCGGCGAGTTCCAGGGTGCCAGCGGCCGATGCGAGGGCGATCCCGACCGGCTCGTCGAACAACCCGTCGAGGGCCACGACGCCGGCCCCGGCCCGAAGATCAAACGCGACCTCACGCAGACCAGCGTCATCGTCAAGCACAAGTTCGAGCCGGCCGCTGACCGGCAACCGGCCCGCTGCCAGCGGCGCGAAGTCGGGAAACTCGGCGGCGAACCACTCGGGCCGCACATCGGTGAACTCAATCCCCACATGGGCGTCGGGCCAGCTGCCGCTATAGCGCACGCCGATATCGAAATTGGTCAGGCGTCCGGCAATGTCGACCGCCAGATCGGCGGCAACCTCGACCCCGTTGCCGTCACGCGACAGGATGATGGTGGCGCGCGGCGCATGCCAGCGGCGATCCAGTTGTTGGTCGATGATGGTCAGGTCGCCGGCGATGATACTGACCCGCTCGAGATAGCCCATCTCCCGCGCCGGATCGGGCGGCGCCAGCAGATCAGCGAACAACAGGCCAGCAAGATCGCCGGCCGCGCCGGTTTCCTCGCCAAGGCCAAACACGAACTGGCCGTCGACATCGCGTACCAGAGAGATTTCGGGCTCGATGACCTCGAGGGCGGTCGGTGCCACCAGGCCGCGCCACATGGCCGCGACACTCAAACTCAACGAGACCTCGGGTGCGCTCGCCGCCACCGCGCCATCGGCGCCGACAATCCGGACATCGACAATGCGGATATCGAGCGCCCGCTCCCATCCGGCCCATGTCAGAATGGTGTCGGAAAATTCCACGTCGTAGGGCGACTCGGTCTGGCTCAGGGCGTCCTGGACATAGGGCGTAAGCACGGCGAGCGAGACCGGGCCGCCGGACAGCCGCCAGGCGAACACCGCGAAAACAATGGCCGCGACGGCGACCAGCGACGCCGCCGTATGCATGATGAATTGGGCGGTGGGACGAATCACCTGGAATAAACCTCTGCGCGTTCTTGACCGAAACCAACGGCTCGCGCAGTGTGCACCGATCCTCGGTGACGCGGAATGGTGAACTTTACTTTATTCGAAAATATCAGCGACTTGCCCCTCGTGTCCGATTCGGACCGGGCCGCCATAGGCGTCGAGAACTGGCTTTCAGCGAGTCGTGACCACGGCTTGACCGCGGCGGCCAAAGCCCTCGCCGACGATGCCGTCGGACAGTCCTTTCTGCGCGCGATCTTCGGCAACAGCCCGTTTCTCAGCCATGGTGTTCTGCGCGATCCCGGGTTCATGCTGCGCCTCGCCGAGGACGGCCCAGCACCCTGCTTCGACATGGTGCTCGACGGCCTCGACGGCGATTCCGGCGATGATTCCGCCGTGGTGATGGAGCGATTACGGGTTGCCCGGGGCCGTGTCGCCTTGCTTGTCGCCGCCGCCGACATAACCGGCCAGTGGCCGCTTGAGCGGGTCACCGGCGCCCTGTCGCGTTTTGCCGAAGCCGCCCTCGGCGCCGCCACCGCCCATCTGCTGCGTGCCGCCGCCGAGGCCGGGGACCTGCGGCTTGCCGACCACGCCAACCCGGAAGCCGGCAGCGGTCTCACCATCCTCGGCCTCGGCAAGCTCGGCGCCGACGAACTCAACTATTCCAGCGACATCGACCTGATGGTGCTCTACGACCCGTCGGTAGCCCACTATGTCGGCCGCCACGGCGCCCACGGGGTGCAGTCCTGCTTCGTCCGCATGACCCGCCAGCTGGTGCGCGTGATGCAGGAGCGCACCGCTCACGGCTACGTCTTCCGCACCGATCTGCGGCTCCGGCCCGACCCCGGCGTAACGCCACCGGCCCTGTCAGTCGAGGCGGCGGAGACGTACTACGAAAGCCTGGGGCAGAACTGGGAACGCGCCGCCATGATTAAGGCGCGGCCGGTGGCCGGCGACCGGGCGGTGGGCGACGCCTTCGTGGCGGCCCTGGTGCCGTTCATTTGGCGCAAAAACCTGGACTTCGCCGCCATCGAGGACATCCACTCCATCAAACGCCAGATCAACGCCCACCACGGCAGTGCGACAATCGCCGTGGCCGGCCACAACATCAAGGTCGGACGCGGCGGCATTCGCGAAATCGAATTCTTCGCCCAGACCCAGCAACTCATCTGGGGTGGGCGGGAACCAGCGCTGCGCCGCCGCCCCACCGTCGAGGCCCTCGCCGCCCTGGCCCAGGCCGGCCGCATCGACCACCGGGCCGCCGACGACCTGACCGAGGCCTATCGCTACCTGCGCCGAGTCGAGCACCGGCTACAAATGATCAACGACGCCCAGACCCACACCATGCCGGAGGACCCGGTCGAAATTGACTCCCTGGCGGCGTTTCTCGGCTATGACGGTGGCGACGCCTTCGCCGCCGACCTGACCGGTTGCCTCGAACTGGTCGAGCGCCACTACGCGGCGTTGTTCGAAGAGGAGGCCGAGCTCGCGCCAGCCGGGAATCTCGTGTTCACCGGCACCGAGGACGACCCCGGCACCCTGGCCACCCTCGACGAATGGGGCTTCGCCGATGGCGCCGCCGTGGGCGCGGTGGTGCGTGGCTGGCACCACGGCCGCTATCGCGCCGTGCGCAGCACCCGGGCACGGGAAATCTTGACTGAACTCATGCCGACCCTGCTCGGCGCTTTCGCCCGCACCGCCAATCCCGATGCGGCGCTGATCAATTTCAACGAATTCCTCTCCCGACTACCGGCCGGGGTGCAGTTGTTTTCCCTGTTTCACGCCCGGCCTAGCTTGCTCGATCTGGTCGCCGAAATCATGGGCACGGCGCCGCGCCTGGCCGAGCGCCTGAGCCACAACGCCGGGTTGCTCGATGGCGTGTTGAGCGGCGACTTCGATGCGGCGCTGCCCGATGCCGACACCCTGACCGCCGAACTCGCCGAAAGCCTGGCCCGCGCCCGCGATGTCGAGGATATGCTCGATATCAGCCGCTGCTGGGCCCACGACCGGGAATTCCAGATTGGCGTCCAGATTCTACGCGGCGATGGCGACGCCGACCGCCTGGGCGCCACCCTGGCCGACCTTGCCGATGCGGTGTTGCGGGCCATCAAGCCTCGGGTTGAAGACACCTTCGCCGAAACCCACGGCCGGGTTCCTCGCGCCGGCCTGGCGATTGTCGGCCTGGGCAATCTGGGGGGGCGGGAAATGACCATATCGTCGGACCTGGATCTTACTTTCATCTACGACAGCCCCGCGGGTGTCCGCGAGTCCGATGGCGCCAAGCCGTTACGGGTGAGTCATTATTTCGCGCGCCTCAGCCAGCGGCTGATCAACACCCTGACGGCGTTGACCGGCGAGGGCCGGCTCTACGAAATCGACATGCGGTTGCGGCCCTCGGGCAGCACTGGACCGGTGGCCTCCGAGATCGGCAGCTTCGTCGACTACCAGCGCCAGGCCGCCTGGACCTGGGAGCATATGGCCCTGACCCGGGCCCGGGTTATCGCCGGACCCAAAGACCTAGTGGCCCAGGTCGAGGCAGCCATCGCCGATATTTTGCATCGCCCCCGCAATGGCGAAAAACTCCTGGCTGATGTCTCGGACATGCGCCGGCGCATGGACGCCGAACACCACAACGAGATTCCGTGGAAAACCAAGTACGTGCGCGGCGGACTGGTCGACCTAGAATTCATCGCCGAATATTTGCAACTACGCCACGGCGCCGAACATCCGTACGCTACCGCGCCCAACACGGTCGAGGCCTTTCGCCGCCTCGACGCCGCCGGGCTGCTGGAGACCGACGACGCCGCGGCCTTGATATCGGCGTCGCTGCTGATGCGCCGGGTACGGGGAATGCTGCGCCTTACCGTCGACGGCATCCTAGTCGAGCACCAGTCCTCCCCTGCGCTCCGGGCCGCCCTGGCGAGAACCGGCGAGGCCGCCGACTTCGATGATTTGCGCGACAAGATCATGGCCGCCCAGGACAGCGTTCGCAGCATCTACGCCCGGCTCATAGACGAGCCGGCCGAGGCCCTATAGCAGATCGGCAACCGCGTGGCGGTAGCGTTCGATGGCGGCGAGGTGGGCATCAACGGTCGTGCCCTCAATGCGCCGGTGATGATGGTA
>JAYZAP010000202.1:0-5416 GCA_036339655.1 Pseudomonadota bacterium
AGAGAAGCTTGCCCGCGCCGGCCACCGAGTCCACCATTGTATGATTGAGTATTGTTTGCAGGAGGGGTGGGGCCATGACCGCCACCACATGTATTCGCAACGCCGACTGGGTAATCGGCTGGGACGCCGGGGCCGAGAGCCATCAATATTTGCAGGGCGCCGACGTGGTGTTCGCTGGCAACAGCATTACCTTCGTCGGTAAGGGCTATGACAGCGCCGTGGACAACGAAATCGACGGCGCCGGGCGCTGCGTCATGCCGGGGCTGGTCGACATCCACAACCACACTTCGACCATGCCGGTATTCAAGGGGGTGCGCGAGGAGTTGGGCAATCCGCGGTTCTACATGAGCGCGCTCTATGACGGCTGGAACCTGTTCGCGCCGGAGCCCGAGGACAAGGCGTGGAACGCGCGCTTCGCCTATTGTGAGTTGCTGTTGTCCGGGGTGACCACGGCGGTCGACATGTGCGATCCGTTTCCCGGCTGGCTTGAGGCCATGGCCGACAGCGGCCTGCGCGGCTACCTGTCGCCGTTCTACGCCTCGGCCCGGTGGTATTCCGACGACGGCTACCGGCTCAAGTATGAGTGGGCCGAGGATGGCGGCAAGGCGGCCTTCGCCCGGGCCATGGCGCTGATCGACGAGGCCCACGGCCACAATTCCGGGCGGTTGTCGGCTATGGTGACGCCGGCGACCATCGATACCTGCACGCCGAAACTCTTGCGAGACAGCGTGGCGGCGGCCGAGGAACGCGATTTGCCCTATCAGCTTCACGCCGGAGAATCGATGATGGAATTTCTCGAAATGACCCGGCGTCACGGCAAGACCCAAATTCAGTGGCTCCATGAGCTCGGCATCCTGGGACCGCGCACCACCATCGGCCACGGCATCTTCCTCGACCATCATTCCTGGCTCCATTGGTCGAGTCGCGACGATATCCGCCTGCTGGCCGAGAGCGGCACATCTGTGGCCCATTGCCCGACCGTGTTCAGCCGCTACGGCATTGCCCTGGAGAACCTTGGCTTGTATCTGGACGCCGGTATCAACATGGGCATTGGCACCGACTGCCACCCCCACAACATGATCGAGGAAATGCGCCATGCGGCGGTGGTCGCTCGACTGGCGGCCGAGGACATGTACGTCCTCAAGACCGCCGACGTGTTTCATGCCGCCACCATCGGTGGCGCCAAGGCGCTTCTGCGCGACGATATCGGCCGCCTCGCGCCTGGGGCTAAGGCGGACATCGTGCTTATCGACGTGACCGACCCGGCCATGCGCCCGGTTTACGATCCGCTGCGCTGCCTGATCTATACCGCCGCCGACCGGGTGGTTCGCGATGTCTATGTGGACGGTATCCAGGTGGTGGCAGACCACCGGGTGGTTAATCTCGATTTCGACGAGGCTGCGGACCACGTCACCGACACCCAGCGGCGAATTCTCGAAAAGGTGCCTTCCCGCGACCACCAGGGGCGGCGCGCCGACCAGTTGTCGCCGTTGACCTTTCCCCTCGCCGATGGCTGACGGTGCCCGGCCGGCGCTCAAATTTTGCTGCGTCGGGCCGCCACCTGGATCAAGATGACCACCACCAACGGCGACGAGGTCAAGCGGCGGCGGCCCTCGCGGCTGAGCTCGGCTTCAACACCGTGGAATCACCAGTGACCTGTGGCGTCGAGCGCGCCATTAGCGGCGACCTCACGCTTCTGGTCGGCGGCGACGCGGCCCACATCGAGGCCTGCCGCGAGGTGTTCGACACGGTCGCCTCGAAGGTCGTCCAAACCGGCCCCTTGGGCAGCGCCAGCGTGATCAAGCTGATTACCAACCTGTTCGCCTACGTTCATCTATGGGCCATGGGCGAGGGGCTGATGCTGGGCAAGAAGGCGGGCATCGATGTGGCCAAGACACAGGACGCCATCAAGGCGAGCTACGGCAACAGCTTCGTCGCCGAGAACGAGGCCAAGTTCATTCTCGACGGAACCTACAACGTTGGTTTCACCATGGCCTTGGCTGCCAAGGACCTGCATTTGACATATGAATTGGGGGCCGGCTTGGCGTGCCCCTGGAGATCCTCGGCCTGGTCGAGCAGATATTTCAGCGCGCCCGCGCCCAGTACGGCGATGACGCCCAGTCGACCCAGGCGGTCAAGCTGCTGGAAGACGCCGCGGGCACAGATTTGCGCCATCCGGGATATATTAATTAGCGATTGAAGCGGGTTGTGCTATTGAAGCTGGCCCGCATTGCCCCATCATCACTGCCATGTTCATACAGACGGAAACCACCAGCCACGACCACGTCCTGAGATTCCTGCCCGGCCGTTCCGTGGTCGACGGCGAGACCGTGACCTTTGGCGACGAAGCGGCGGCCCAGCGCTCGCCCTTGGCGGCGCGCCTGTTTCAGATTGAAGCGGTGACCAAGGTCGCGCTGGATTCCGAATCGGTCACCGTAAGCAAGACCCTCGAGACCGACTGGCAGCTCCTCAAGCCGGCGATCTTCGGCATCATCATGGAGCATTTCCTGGCCAACAAGCCGGTGCTGCTTGATGGCGGCGACGCCCTGGCCGCCGAACTCCGAACTCTGCTCGACGAGCGCGTTCGTCCTGACATCGCCGAAGAGGGCGGTGACATCCTGTTTCATGACCTGCGCGACGGGGTGGCGACGCTTGAATTGGTCGACAACGGTCTCACCATGCCCGCGTTCAGCCTTCAGATCCGCGTGGAAAACACCATCCGCCACTACCTTCCGGAGGTAACCGCCGTCGAGTTCACTCGCCCGGCGCCGCCGGAATCAGTGTCACACCATGGCCTTGATTTGGACGACCCGGAGACCGCGGCGGTCAAGGCCCTGCTCGACGACCGCATCAATCCCTCAGTCGCCGCCCACGGTGGCTACATCGCCCTGATCGCCGTGGAGGATCACGTGGTCCACCTCAGCCTGGAAGGCGGTTGTCAGGGTTGTGGCATGGCCGACGTGACTCTCAAGCAGGGTGTCGAGGCGGCGATTCACGACGAAGTTCCGACCATCACCGCGGTCTACGACGCCACCGACCACGCCGGCGGAACCAATCCCTACTACGAGCCCGACAAGGCTGGCATCAGTCCTTTTTAGAAAGCGCGTTCAAGCGCCCCTTCTTGTGTTGGCACAAACTGGGGCTTCCGCCAAACGGTTGGCAACCCGCAGTCGCGGGCTGAAAGACGCTTGCGTGAGTTTGCATACTTAGGCTTCGTTGCATGTTGCCGGACGGTAGTGGCTGGACTCGTCCGGCGCGCCGTCGCAGGCGGCGCGGTTATCCTCGACCATGTGGATGAGGTGGGCCAGCACCGATCGCGCCGCCGCCGGGTGGAGGCCCGGGTCGATGTCCGGGTACATAGCTTCGACCATGCGTGGTATGGCGTCGATGCCGCGCCCCAGGCAGTCGCTGATCTGTTGCTCGCGGTCCCGGCGGTGGGCGATAAAGGCTTCGACGAGGGGTTTGGGGTCGGTGATCGGCGCCCCGTGGGTCGGCCAATAGATGTGGTCGTCGCGGGCCAGCAGTTTTTCTAGGCTGGCGAAATAGGCGGCCATGTCGCCATCGGGCGGCGAGATGACCGATGTCGACCAGCCCATGACGTGGTCGCCGCTGAACAGGGCGTTTTCCTCGGACAGGCCGAAGCACAAGTGGTTCGAGGTGTGGCCCGGGGTGTGGACCGCCTCCAGGGTCCAGCCTTCGCCGGCGATGACATCACCGTCCCTGACCGTGACGTCGGGCGAGAAATCGTGATCGGCGCCTTCTTCCACGTCACCGGCGCCACGGCCGCTGCCATGGGGACCGAAGCCGTAGGTCTTGGCGCCGGTTTCGGCGGCGATCAGCCGCGCCGCGGGGGAATGGTCGCGGTGGGTATGGGTGATGATCTGGTGACTGATGGTCTCACCCTCGACGGCGGCCAGGATGGCGTCCACATGATCGGGCAGGGCGGGGCCGGGGTCGATCACCGCGACCTTGCCGCGTCCGACAATGTAAGTGCCGGTGCCATGAAAGGTGAACGGCCCGCCATTCGGCGCGATGACGCGGCGGATCAGCGGCGAAACCCGTTCGGCGACGCCGTACTCGAAGGTCAGGTCGAAGATGAAGGGTATCTTGGTGGCCACGGCTGGCTCCCGCGAATGATCAGGGCGCCATTATGCGCCGGTCTCGACACCAGGCCAAAGAAAACGGGCGCTGGAATGGCCCGGCGCTCGTGTCTTGGACTGTGTGGTGTGTCTTATCCGGCGGTGCGATCCGCCATGGGCATGTCTTCCAAATTTTCTTCCGGTTCCGGGTCGCGCAACACATAGCCCTGGCCCCAGACCGTCTCGATGTAGTTGTCTCCGCCTGTTGCGCCGGACAGCTTTTTGCGCAACTTGCAGATGAACACGTCGATACTGTTTTTTGGTGCGTTGAGCGGTGGGCAACTTAGTTCGGCGCTGGTTTAGACAGCAGGCCTCTCGCCAATTCGCTCGGCGATGGCGACGACGCGGTACATGGAGCGCAGGACCGGCTTTTCGATGAGTTTGTTGTCGATGACCACCAGGCCGCTGTCGCCGTCCTCGAAGGCGGCGATGATGCGGCGCGCCCGGGCGATGGCCTCGGCGTCGGGGGTGAAGTGGCGGTTGATGACGGGAATCTGCTTGGGGTGGATGGCTCCCTTGCCGGTCATGCCGAGGGCGGCGGCGGCGGCGGCCTCGGTCTCCAGGCCGGCCATGTCGTCGAGGTCGAGGAACGGCACGTCGATGACGTCGAGGCTCGCCCCGGCGGCGGCGTGAACTACCTTTGACCGAGCGTAGAGCAGGGCATCCCATGTCGGCTCGACGCGCAGGTCGGCGGCCATGTCGACGCCGCCGAACAGCAGCGAGTCGATGCGGTCGCTGGCCGTGGCGATTTCGTGGCAGGCCTTGAGCCCTTCGTTGGTCTCGATAATCACGTGAAAGCGAATGGCGCCGTGAGGGCCGCCGAGCAACTCGTCGATGAGCAGCACCTCGTCGGGCGACTTGACCTTGGGCAGCATGAGGGCCGGCGGCGGCGCCTCGTTCTCGATGATGGCGAGCAGGTCGGCGAGGCCGTCGGCGGTCCGCGGGCTGTTGATGCGGACGATGGGTTCGACCCCGGGCGTCGCCGGGCGTTCGGCGAACAGCGCCAATGTCTTGGCCCGCGCTTCGTCCTTGTGATTGGGCGCGATGGCGTCTTCCAGGTCGATACAGACGATGTCGGCGCCGACTTTGAGCGCCTTGGCAAACATCTCGGGCTGGGTGCCGGGCATGAAAATCAAGCCGCGGCGTGGTTGGTAGGTGGTGTCGGCCATTATTCCCTCATTGTCCGGGCGGTGCTAAGGTCAATGTAATTCGGAGCAGGAGGAGAGTGAACCATGGTCGGGCGCGCGATACAAACCGTCGATGTGGGCGCGGACGTC
>JAYZAP010000203.1:0-7157 GCA_036339655.1 Pseudomonadota bacterium
AAGAGAATGGAAAACAAGCTTATACCCACCGCCGGCAAATATTTTCCACGTCGCCACGACTGGTAAGACGCGGTCACCAGGAAGGCGCAACCGGCGGTCCATCCCGACAGCCAGACCGTCATGAACAGGGCGCCGTAGGGATCGGGCGACCCCACCGCCACCGCGATCAGGGCAAGCACCGAGACCACGGCGCCGGGCACGAAGTAGGCGCGATTGCGCAGGAAGTGAATTTTCTCGAACTCCGCCCGCAGGTATGTCTTGAAGGCCTTGATGGCGCCCTTGATGCGTTTGTGGTTGGTGTGGTGGAGCTTGATCGTCGATGTGGTGAACAGCTTGTCGGCAATCTTGCGCTCACCCAGCGACAACGCCGACTTGTCCGCTTGGTCGCGCCGCAGGGTGAACTCGCCGTCGTCCTCGTCGATGGTCAGGTAGCCCTTGACCGCCATATTGACGATCGCCGCGGTGAACGCCTTCTTGTCGTAGCCCATGCCCATGATGAAACGCATAGCGGCGGGAGAGACGTCCTCGGGCGGCTCGAACAAGGGCACGATGGTGCCGGCCGCCGGGTCGCGCCCGACCTTGAACCAGGCAAACAGGTAGTAGGCGCCGACCATGATCAGGCCGATCAGGCCAGCGAGGGTCCCGGCGTTGTCGCGTAGCATATGGCCGGCCTGGTCGCCCAGGGTCGGCGCCGCCACGTAGCCCTTGGGCCAAGCGATGACGATGGTCAGGCCCTCGCCCGCACCGAGCGGCCGGGTGACACGGAACACGGTACCGCCGTTGGCGCCGGGACCCGATGTGTAGTCCTGGCCCCGCGACCCTTGACGCCCGGTGAAGGCCGTGGTGCTCAGCACGTCGGCGCCGCCCGGCAGGTGGACCGTGGCCCGGGCGCGCTCGATGGCGAACTCCCAGCCCTGGCCGATGGCGTTGAAGTAAAGCTCGTCAACGTCGTCGAAGAAACCGATTTGCCGGTCGGTCCGGTAGACCAGGGTGTAGGTGTAGTGGTCGGGCGTCAGATAGACGTCGCGGCTGCCCATGTAGACCCGCACGCCATTGCCCCGACGTTCAGTGAAATATGGTTCGCGCGCGCCGTCACGCTCGACCCGGAGAACCTCGAAGCCGACCCGTATCCGGTTGCCGTGGCTGTCCGTGTAGTCGGTCGGAAAGTCGCGGTAGATGCCGCGCTTTATTTTGTTGCTCGTGGCGACCACGGTGATGGTCTCGACCACCGCCACGGCGCCGGTCTCTTGAACCGTGATCTCGCTGCTGTAGTCGACGATGCGTTCCGCCGCCGCCAGGGCCGGGCCGGCGACCAGACACCAGGCGGCGATCAAGGAGAACAGACCGCGGCAAGTCATTCGCCGTCCCCGAAACTGACCTCGGGCACCGCCCGGTCACCGTCGTCCTCGATCTCGAAGAACTCAGCCTGGACGAAGCCGAACTGGCGGGCGACCAGGACGCCGGGAAAGCTTTCGACCGCGATGTTGTTGTTGCGCACGGCGCCGTTGTAGTAGCGCCGGGCAAGCTGGATCTGCTCCTCGATTTCGGCGAGCTGGTCCTGGAGGTCCATAAAATTTTCATTGGCCTTGAGCGCGGGGTAGTTTTCGGCGACCGCGAACAGCCCGGCCAGGGAACGCCCCAGGGCACCCTCGATGGCGCCCTGGGCGCCTGGCCCGCCGCCACTCATACTCTTGGCGCGCAACGCGGTGACAGCCTCGAGGGTCTCGCGCTCGTGGCCCATGTAGCCCTTGACGGTCTCGATCAGATTGGGAATCAGGTTGGCCCGGCGCTTGAGCTGGACGTCGATGCCGCTCCAGCCCTCCATGACCATCTGCTTGAGGCGCACCAGTCCATTGTAGAGGACGATGCCCCAAACCAGTGGCACGCCAACCACCACCACGAGCACCATAAGAACTTCGATCATGTTAGGTCCCCTGATAACCAATAGTCACAATCATGCCACGAAAGCCAGCCCACGGCACTAGAGCCTGGAGCTATGCAAAACCACGGTGTCAGGTTTGCAATTTTATCGCTCCTAGCCGGACCGCCGTTAAGTATTGATTATCAATTAGCTAGGTAGATTGCGCCGCGTTCAAACGCGATGGATTTAGTACAGGATCAATTGTCATATTTTCCCAGGTTTTTGCCGGTGTGGCGTGGTCGGATGACGCCCACGCGCCGACCACGTCGCCTCGCACCGATCCTCTGACCATCGTCCGCCGCCCGGTGCGGACGCGCGCCAGCATGCCCACGCCCCGCGCCGAGGGTCAAATCCTCAGGCGCTGGCGCGGCGGCCCGTTTTGGTCGCGGGGCGCTGGCGCTTGAGCGTTGCCCGGCGGCGGGCGATGCCTCGCCGTGTTGAGTCATTGTAAACTGCGTTCAATCGCCTAATAACGCCGTCAGCACGTGGATTTCCGGCGCG
Source organism: Pseudomonadota bacterium (assembly GCA_036339655.1). Lineage (GTDB taxonomy): Bacteria > Pseudomonadota > Alphaproteobacteria > JAAXGF01 > JAAXGF01 > JAYZAP01. Next base: position 2,423 of record JAYZAP010000203.1, read on the forward strand.
GCCATGAGACCGCTGGCGATCGCCTCGCGGGGGTCCTTGAAGCTCATCTCGACCGGTTCGTGGTCGGGCACCACGGGCTCGCCATGGGCGCTGACCGCGAAGTAGCGTGGCGTGTAGTTGGCCTTGCTCCACGGGCTGAACAGGGTACCGGGGTCGTGGAGCAGGGCACCGATATCGACCGCCAGCCCGGTCTCCTCCATGAACTCCCGGGCCAGAGCCTGCTCGGCGCTCTCGCCGTCCTCGACGCCGCCGCCGGGCAGCTTCCAGCAGAACACCTCGGCGATGTATTCGGCCGAGATTAGCACCCGGCCTTCGCGTACCAGCACGCCATAGACCCGGAGGTTTTCGGGGTGGTCGAGATCCGTCATGGCGCCACAATAACCGGATTCGCCGTCGCGCGGATTGCCAATTTGGCCCATTGCGCTAGGCTGGAAATAATTTCATAGCGCGCACCGGAGACCGTCCATGACCGCCTACACCAACGTCCTCGAGATGATCGGCAAGACCCCCATGGTCGAGCTACGTCAGCTCGATACCGGGCCCTGCCAGTTGTTCGTCAAACTCGAAATGCAGAATCCGGGCGGTTCCATCAAGGACCGCATCGGCCTCGCCATGATCGAGGCGGCCGAGGCCGACGGCAGCCTCGAGCCCGGCGGCACCATCGTCGAGGCGACCGCGGGCAACACCGGCCTCGGCCTCGCCCTGGTGGCGGCGCAGAAGGGCTACCGGCTGATCATCGTCATGCCCGACAAGATGAGCCAGGAGAAAGTCTTCCACCTCAAGGCGCTGGGCGCCGAGGTCCGCATGACCCGCTCGGACGTGGGCAAAGGCCATCCCGAGTACTATCAGGACCTAGCCGAGACCATCGCCGGCGAACTCGACGCCTTCTTCGTCAACCAGTTCGCCAACCCGGCCAATCCCCGCGCCCACGAGACCACCACCGGCCCGGAAATCTGGGAACAGATGGACCACAACGTCGACGCGGTGGTCTGCGGTGTCGGCTCCGGCGGCACCCTGACCGGCATCGGCCGCTACATGAAGAGCGTGGCGCCGGACGTGGAAATGGTGCTGGCCGATCCGGAAGGCTCGGTGCTGGCCGAGATGGTCGAGACCGGCAAGCTCGGCGAAGACGTCGGCTCGTGGCTGGTCGAGGGCATCGGCGAGGACTTCCTGCCCGACAACTGCGATTTGTCTCTGGCGAGCCACGCCTTTATCATTCCCGACAACGAGGCGTTCGCCGTGGCCCGCGACGTACTGCGCACCGAGGGGTTCATGGTCGGCTCGTCGACCGGCACGCTGATCGGCGCGGCGCTGCGCTATTGCCGGGCTCAGACCACGGCGAAACGGGTCGTCACCTTCGTGCCCGACAGCGGCAACAAATACCTCTCCAAAATGTACAACGACTTCTGGATGATCGACCAAGGCTTCATCAAGCGCGAGACCTTCGGCGACCTGCGTGACCTCATCGCCCGGCGTCACTTCGACCGCGAGGACTACACCCTGGCCACGACCGACACCCTGATGACCGCCTATTCGCGCATGAAACTCTACGACATCTCCCAGCTTCCCGTGGTCGATGACGGCAAGATCGTCGGCATCGTCGATGAGTCCGACATCCTGCTGGCGGTCTACGACCACGAGGACCGCTTCGGCGACCCGGTGGACGAGGTCATGACCGCCAATCTGGTCACCGTGGCGCCGTCCGCACCACTCAAGTCGCTGCTGCCTATGTTCGCCCGCAGCGAGGTCGCCATCGTCAAGGACGGCGACAAGTTCCTCGGCCTGATCACACAGATCGACATGCTCAATCACCGCCGGCGGCGAATGAAATAACGTCCCGGAGGGAGATGAAGAACGACATGACTGTCACCATCTACCACAACCCGCGCTGCTCCAAATCGCGCCAGACCCTGGCGTTGCTCCAAGAGCGCGGCATTGAGCCCGAGGTCATCGCCTATCTCGACAACCCACCCGACGGCCAGGTGCTGGCAGCCATTCTCGACCTTCTGGTCCTTGAGCCGCGCGATCTCATGCGCCGGAAAGAAGCGGCCTACACGGACGCCGGCCTCGACGACCCGGAGCTCACCCGGGAAGCCCTGATCGCCGCCATGGTGGCCAATCCGGTGATCATCGAACGGCCCATCGTCCTGGCCAACGGCAAGGCCGCCCTGGGCCGCCCGCCCGAAGCCGTCCTCGATATCCTGTAGCCGTCATGGCTGTGACCCTGGCCACCGTCGAAGCGGCGCTCAACCAGGCCGGGCTGACGCCGCGCGGCGCCTTTCACCCCGACGCGGAAGACGGCGTACCGCCCCTGCCCGACGGCCGCGCCACGGTCACCGTGGTCCTCGCCGGCAATGCCGGACCGGACATGTGGCGGCGGTTCGCGGCCGAACGCCGGGCCGCCGACGAACCCGACGCGCTCGACGGTTGGACCAAGCAGGTAATGGCACCACTTGCGGCGGCGCTCGGCGGCCATCCATTGTTTCCCTCAGACGGCCCGCCATACATGCCGTTCCAGCGCTGGGCCCAACGCGCCGAGTCGGTCCACCCCTCGCCCATCGGCCCCCTGATCCACCCGGATTTCGGTCTATGGCACGCCTATCGCGGCGCGGTGATTTTCGCCGAGAGATTCGTCCTGCCTCTCTCGGATACCCGCCCCAGCCCCTGTGCAAGCTGCGCCGAGAAACCCTGCCTCGCCACCTGCCCGGTTGGCGCCATGACCACGAATGGTTACGACGTCGCGGTCTGCGCGACGCATCTTGACACCGAGGACAGCGGTGATTGCATGGCCCGATCCTGCGCCGCCCGCCGCGCCTGCCCGGTGGGCCGCCATTACATGTACGATCCGGCGCAATCATACTTCCACATGGCCGCCTTCCTGCGAGCGAGACGGCCCGACCATTATTAAGGGGACAGTATATTTAATTAGATTAGTATACTGTCCCCTTTATTTATCTCGTTAATCAGTAGGTCGCAGCTAGTGGTCGCGAAGGTGGGTCGGGCGGAGCGGGATCGCGCCGGCTTGGGCGGCGCCGAATGCGGCCAATAACGCTTCGCGGTCCTTGGGCAGGGTGCCGGCCAGGGGCAGTGCGTTGGAAGCGTGGTTGGAGCCGAAGATGACCGGCGTTGGCGGGTCGAGCTGGGCGATCAGTTGCTGTTGCTCGACCAGCATACCGGCGTCGTCCTGGGCTCGAAGGGCTCGCCGAAGTGCTAGTGAAATTCCGCCTCGATCATCGGGTCGAGGCCGAGTTGCAGGGTCGAAAGAAAATTCGGCCCGGTTTGGTTGACCACCGCCGCGGTGCCCTCGATGTGGTCGCGCCAATGGGCCCGGCCGCCGAGGCCGAGGATCACCCGATGGGCCTCGGGCCAAGCCCGCGCCGCCGTCTTGATGTCGGCGAATACCTGGTCCTGCGGCCGGGCCTGGAACATCTTGGTACGGTACATCGAACAGAACATGCAGCGGTTGAAGCTGCAACCGATGGTCGCCTGAATGATCAGGTTGTTGCCTTCGGACGGCGCCGGCCACAACGACATGTCATACTGAGGCATGTCATCATTCAGCATGGCGGCGATCATAGCGCCCAGACAGTGGCGCGCAATGACGTCTTTGGACGGTGGTTGGCCGCGACATCCTGAGAAACCACATGCAGAATTCCAGTTAATGGGAATATTCCCAATATATTAATGGGATTATTCCTTAGAGATTTTTCCGCTGTTTTATGCCACTGTTAACCATATAAGTGGGAATAATCTCTTATTTGCGGTATTGTCTGGAACGAATATGGGAAAAATCATGGAAAGCGAACTGGCTGGTGAAATCCGCCACCGCATGGAAGCCGGGGACTTCAACCAGAAATCACTGGCCCGCGCCGCCGGCCTCAACGAGACCGCGGTGCGCGATATTCTGATTGGCAAGTCCCTGCACCCGCGCCACGACACGGTGCAAAAGATCGCCGGCGCCCTGGGATGTTCGGTGATCGAACTCATCGAACCCGGCGCCGCGCTATCGCCCGGCACGGCACGCTTTGATGAAGAGCTTGATTTCGTCGCGACCTTCGAGGCCCCAGCGGCGGCCGGCGACGGCATCATCATCTCCAGCCAATACGAGATCGGCTGCCTGGCGTTTCGCCGCGACTGGCTGCGCTCGGTGACCGCGGCGTCGATTGACGAGTTGGCGGTGATCACGGTTCACGGCGATTCCATGGTCCCGACCCTGGCTGACGGCGACAGCATCCTGGTCGACCTGAGCCAGCGCGGCGCGGCGCGCGACGGCGTCTATATCGTGCGCTTCGGCGAGTTCGTGCTGGTCAAGCGCCTGCTTATCGACCCGGTGCGCCGCGAGGTGACCATATCCTGCGACAACGAAACCTACCCCCGCCTCGCCCCGGTCGCACCCGACGATGTCGATGTCGCCGGCCGGGTGATCTGGGTGGGCCGCCGCATCTGACGCCACCGCATCTGACGCCACCGAACCAGACCACCCTGCCGGCAAACCGCGCCGTAGCCTGACCGCCGCTCCGTGCTATAATGGAAGCGACGACCATGGCCGGGTTGTGGCCACGGTTAAATCGACGAAAGACGCCCATGAGCGCGACCGTTCTCATTATCAATGGCCCCAATCTCAACCTGCTGGGTACGCGGGAGCAGGATATTTATGGCCATGAGACGCTGGCCGATGTCGAGGCGCTGTGCATGGCCCGGGCCGGCGCCCTGGGCCTGGTAATCGATTTTCGCC
>JAYZAP010000204.1:0-7569 GCA_036339655.1 Pseudomonadota bacterium
TCTTGAAAACTGAACCGTGCGTGAAAGGCTGGTAATTGCTCGCGGCCGCGAATGAAGTCCGACGCCCGTTCGGCGATCATCTGCACCGGCGCGTTGAGGTTGCCGCTGATAATCCGCGCCATCACCGAGGCGTCAACCACGCGCAGGCCCGCGATGCCATGAACTCTCATCTCCTCGTCGACCACCGCTTCGCCGTCCTGACCCATGCGACACGAACAACTGGGGTGATAGTCAGTGGACGCCGTGGACCGGACCCAGGCCTCAATGTCCTTGTCCGACGTAATCTCCGGAGCCGGATTGAGTTGGCGACCGCGAAACGGCTCGAACGCCCGCTGCCCGACCAGATCGCGGGTCGCCTTGACCGCCTCGACCAGTTCGCGAACATCGAACGCGTCGGCCAGATAATTGAACCTGACCACCGGCGCATCCAGGGGGTTGGCCGACGCCAGGCGGATGGTGCCCTTGCTGCGCGGCCGCAACTGGTCGAGGTTTGCGGTAAAGGCCTGGGACAGGCGGATTTGGCCGTCGACAAAATCGGTGCCGACCGGCGCGAAGTGATATTGCAGGTTGCCGTAGGGTACCGCGTCATTGCCTGAAATGAAGCCGCCCGCCTCCCACACATTGGATGACGCCGGGCCCTTGCGGGTGACGATCCAGCGCATCCCGGCCACCAGCTTGTTGATCGGCCTGGCGAGGCGGTGAATAGTCACCGGCTTGGTGCATTCATAGCGGCTCGAAATCGACGCGTGATCCTGCAGATTGGCGCCGACGCCGGGCAGGTCGGCAACCGGCTCGATGCCCATGGCGCGCAGATGATCCGCCGGGCCGATGCCCGACAGCATAAGCAATTGGGGCGAGTTGATGGCGCCGCCTGCGAGGATGACCTCGCGGTTGGCGCGCACCGTGCAGCGTTGTCCCCGGTGGTCGTACTCGATGCCCACGGTGCGGTTGCCCTCGACCACCACCCGGCGCGCCAGGGCCCGGGTTTCGAGCCGCAGGTTGGGCCGCCCTAGGGCCGGCTTGAGATGGGCCGTGGCGGCGGTACAGCGGCTGCCATTCCATTTGGTGCTGTCGTAGCGCGCCAGGCCCTCGGGTTTGTAGCCGTTGGGATCGTCGGTGCGGCCCTGGCCCGATTGCTCGCCGGCCTCGAGAAAGGCATCGAACAGGGGATTTTCCAGCCCCGCCTGGGACACCCCTAGGGGGCCGTCGCCTCCGCGCCAGTCGCTGGCGCCACGGTCGCTGGTCTCGCAGCGTTTGAAGTAGGGCAGGCACTGGGCATAGGTCCAGCGCGGTAGGTTGAAGTCCGCGGCCCAGCGGTCGTAGTCGTATGGGTGGCCGCGCATGTAGACCATGGAGTTGATCGCCGACGAGCCGCCTACCACCTTACCCCGGGGCAGCCCGACGACTCGTCCGTTGAGTGCCGGTTCGGGCTCGGATTCGTAGTTCCAGTTGATTGCCGGATCGCGATGGACCCGATAGACCCCGGCCGGAATATGGATGAACAGGTCACGGTCCATGGGTCCGGCCTCGAGCACCAGCACGGAAGCCTCGCCACCCTCACTCAACCGATTGGCCAGCACACACCCTGCCGACCCGGCGCCGACAATGACGTAATCCACGGTCTCGGAACGCCTCGACTCGCTCATGAATTCTGTCCTCCTAGAACTCGAACCGCAGGGGCTTATCCTTGGCCGGCCAGACGCCGCTGTCGATCACGTCGCCGTCTTCGAAGACCAGATAGCTCTTGGCGCCGTAGTGGGGCAGGCTCGGCGTCAGGGCGGTCAGTTGCGCGGCGTTTTTGACCTCGATGACCAGAACCGGAAAGCCGCGGCCGCCGGTCGCCGTCCATACTCGCATATCGCCCTTTTCATAGATGTCCAAGGGTGCGCCGAACAGTTCGGCGGAACTCAGCAGGCGGGCGAGCTTGGTGCCGGCGCCTACCAGGATCAGCGGCTTGTTGAACAGCGGCGCGGCGAAACGGTCGACCCGCTCGACCTCGCCGTCGACTAGCACGGCGGCAAGCTTGTCGGCGGCAGCGCCCAGATCCTCATCGTCGATCGCCACGGCCATGATGACATCGGGCGCCAGGGTTATGGAACGCATGATGACCGGCACCTCGCCGACCGCCAGGCGGCGGAATATTTCAGCGTCGGGATCGATTTCGAGGGCCGAGGGGACGGCGTCCACGTTGATGGTGAAGCGTTCGATGCGGTCCTCAAAGCGAATCCGGAACTGGCGCGGGCCGTCACCGGTCTCGACCGTCACCGGCACCGACAGGTCATAGGCCGGGTCGTCCTGGATCAGGGTGAAGGTAACCTGATGACCGCTGCCGGCGGGCGCCGTTCTGACACTCTTGAGGCGCAACGCCGGCGCGCCGGCCTGCTCGACCCATTGGCCGAAGAAGCGCCCGAGGTCGCGGCCCGAGGTCTCCTCGAAGACCCCGCGCAAGTCATGCCATGAGGCCCGCTGGAATTGAAACCGTTGCCACAACAGGCGCAGGGCGCCATCGAAGAACTCGGCCCCGATGTCGTCGTGAAGCATGACGAAAATCATCGCCACCTTGTTGTAGCCGAGGATGCGCGATGCTCCATGATAGCGCGACACGAAGGTGGTGGCCGGCTCGTCCGAGTGACGCGACATGGCGGCGTAGTCGGAGAGCCAGCGCAGCCGCATGGCGTGCCCCCGACCCTTGGCTTGGGCGAAGGCATAGTCGGCCATATAGGTGGTCAGCCCCTCGGACCAGTTGCCCGTGGTGTGGTCCACATAGACGCCGTTGCCCCACCAGTTGTGCAACACCTCGTGGCCCAACGAGGTCTCGAGAATGAACGGCAGGCGCAGCACCCGGGTGCCCATGAAGGCCATACCGGGAAAGCCGAGACCAACCTGCAGGGGTGTCGAGACCACGTGGAAGGCGGGAAAGGGGTAGTCGCCGATGGCAGCGCCGTAGCGGTCGAGGTAGCCGGCCGACTTTTCCAGGTAAGCGGCCGACAAATCGGCGATCGCCGGGTGAAAATAGGTGCGCAGGCGGATGTCGCCATGGCGGCGCTCGTCGATCTGGTAGGGGCCGGCGGCAACGACGATGTCTTCGGCCGGCCAGTCGACGGCGAAGCGCGCCCGGTAGCGTCCGCCGGCCACGGCCTCGTCAACCAGGGCGCCGGGGGCGACGACACGTTGGTCCTCGGGCACATCGATCTCGATGGAATAGGTGAACATGGCGTCGCCGAAGTCGGGATACCAGCCACCGCGGCTCGGCAGGTAGACGCCTTCCGGATCGGCGCTGAGCTTGCTTGAGGCGGTGGACAGCCTGATCGTGTCGATGGGCTCGATGTTTCCCTTGTAGCGGAGCGACACCCGGTGTTCGGCGCCACCGCCAAGGGTCAACCGCCAGACCCCGTCCTTCTTATTGAACTTGGTCGACGGCCCCTGAAGCTTCATGCGGTTCAGGCCCCAGCCCTCGGGTAGCTTCAAGACGGCGTTGCCAGCGCCCATAACCCGCAGGTCATCGGTTATGACCACCTTGCGCTCAGCCGGATCGAGAGTGACACCGAGGTCATGATGTATGGGCGCCGGCTGTGACTGGCCCCAGGCTGGCATCGCGCCGAACACCACTACAACGGCAATCAGGATTCCCCGGCAAATCATTGGACGGCCTCCGGTTCGCTGGGAAACCGGGCCACCATTTCCAGGTGCTCGCCGTCGCGGTCAATCACCAGGGGCAGCCAGGTGCCGGGCGCCTGGCGCTTCATGACCACGACAAAGTCCGACGGCTCGGCCATGGCCAGCCCGGCGGCCTCGACAATGACGTCCCCGGCCGCCACACCGAGCGACTGGGCAACGCTGTCGGGCGCCACGTCGAGCACCGTCAGACGGCCCTCGACCCCCTGGATAAGAACACCGAAGCGCGGCTTGTCCGGTGCCGCGGCGAGCAGCGCCGGCGCGATGCCGAACACCGCGTCAGCCAGACCAGGCGACAACTCGGCGCAGTCCCGCCCCTGGTCCCAGGGCAGCAACACCATGCTGTCGCCAACACCCAGGTCGGCGAGTTGATGGGGCACGCCTTGGCCGCCCTCCAAGTGACCGCTGCCCATGACGCCGATGACCAGGGTATCGCTGCCAACGGCGGCGAGCCTTTCGGCCATGGCCCGGTCCCAGGTCAGTTGAACGTCCATGAACCGGTGAAACGCAGGATCGTCGGGGCCGATGACATTTGCATCGTGATCGTCGCCGGCCATGGCCCGATGGTCGCGAAACACCGTGACCAGCATGGCCACATAGGCCGGGTCCGGCGCCGCCGGGTCGCCGACGCCCTGGCGCGCCTCGTCCGCCACCGCGTCCCACCCAACCTCGCCGATACGCTCGATCAGCGACCGGTCCACATTGAGCGCCACCATGGGAATGCGGTTCAGGCGGGCGAAGTGAAACAGCGGCATATAGAGTCCGGCGTCGAGACCCCAAATCCTGGTCCAGCCCACCGCGTCGAGAAAACCGGCCTCGTCAAGCTCGCCAGCCACCCAACGGTCGAGCAGAGGTTGGACCCGCCGGGGAAACGCCTCGAAACCGAGAACCACCGACCCAGTTCGGCCATGGAGCGCGGCCATGACCTGCAATTGCCAACGGTGGTGGTCCGGGTTGTCGTGGACCTCGCCGAGCAGCACCACGGCGCTCCCGGCGGCACGATCGAACACCGCAGACGGGGCCAGAGCCGCGCCGCCGGCCGGGTCAACCCAGTCGCCGGCCGCCACGCAGGCATCGCCGCCGGCGCGGGCCGATCCGACGACCGCCAACAACACTATTGTCAACCAAAAGCTCTTCGCCATTGCCGCGCCTCGAAATGAAATCACTTGCCCCATCATAGACGCTCGCAACTACTGGCGCGACCGGAGCCCTCTGTCTACTGTAACGGCGGAGAGAATTGGGGGGTGACTTGCCATGACCAACCGTTCGTCGACCGTACTGAGCAACATTTGGCTCGATCAGGTGCTGGCGTCCCTGGTCCTTGGCGAGCGCGACCAGTGGTCCGATTTCGGCCTGGTCCGCCCGCCCAAGCCCGACTTTCCGATGGAACCGGTGCGCTGGATCGGCGTGAAACTGGTCCGCCGAGCCATCGCCAAGGTCGACGCCGCCGACCACGCGGGCCGCTACGCCGACCCGCTGTCCCGCGGCCTCAAGGACCTCATGGCGGCAGGCATCGCCAGCCACACCGGGGATTAGGTTTTTCGTTTCCCGGCTTCGCGCCACATGACGTAGAGCCCGCCGCCGACCACCAGGGCCATGCCCCACAGGGTCCGGTCCGAGGGAACTTCGCCCCAGATCAGGTAGGCGACCAGGGCGACCCAGGCCAGGTAGGTATATTCGAACGGCGCGATGACGCTGACCGGGGCGATACGGTAGGCGTGGGATATGCCCCAATGACCCAACGCCGCGGTGGCGCCGAAGGTTGCCATAATCGCCAGATCCCAGTCGCTCGGCATGGTCCAGGCACGAACCAGCAGGGCGTCCATGCCGGCGCCCTCAACGTTGGGGAACAGCATGACCCCGAGGGCCGAACCGATGACGCCGCCGAGGCCGAACATCACGGTGGTGTAGAAGGTAATGGCAAAGCTCGAGTCCGTATCGCCGAGGCGCCGGGTGATGATCGCCGTATAGGCATAGATTGCCGCGCCCAGCAACGGCAGCACCGCCGCCATGCCGAACGACTGGAAGCCCGGCCTGAGCATAATGAGAACGCCGATGAACCCGACAACGACGGCGACGCCGCGGTGAATGCCGACGCGCTCGCCAAGTAGAGGGATGGAGATCACAGTGATGAACAGCGGCGCGGAAAAGAACAGCGCCGCGCCATCGACAATGGGCATGGAGACGATGCCCAGGTAATAGAGGGTGTAACTTGCAAACATCAATGAGCCACGCAGGATCTGCAGGCCCGGCTGGTGGCTGCGCAGACTGACCCGGCCCCGGGCCGCCACGACAATGGTGAGAAGGATCAATCCGGCGACCAGGCTGCGGATGCAGACGATCTGCCACAGGGAATAGCTGTCGCTGAGCAGCTTGACCACCGCATCCTGAAACGAAAACACGAAGGCTGTGGATTCGATGGCCAGGATGCCCATGAGCGGACGATTCATCCGCTGGTCCGGGGTCGCCACGCCACTCATCAGAAAACTCCGATTTACCCACGCCGGCATCACCCGGAACCGGCGCTACCGAACCACAGAATCGAGCAAAATTCGAACAAATTTTTCGCGGCCCAGCGCTCAGGAATACTGCGCGAAGATCTCCGCGAGCTTGGCGTTGACCTGCTCGTGTCTGTGGCCGACCAGCGACAAATGACCGAGGCCCTCGAAGAAATGGAAATGGCCGTTGCCGGCGCGGTCGGCGACCTCCTTGCAATAGGGCCACGGCGCCTGAAGGTCGTGGCTGAAGCCGAACACGTGCATGGGCACCAGGCAATCGGGTAGTCGGTCGCGGACGTTGTAGTCGATGCAGGCCTGCCACTGGGCGACCAGCATGTCCGGGTCGCGGTCGCCATAGCTGGCGTAGACGAACTCCTTGATCTCGGGCCACAGATCGTCGTCGGCCAGGGCTTCGGGCGGATACATCAATATGGAATAATGGGCCACCGCCATGTCGCCGCGAAGGTGGTCGCCACCGCGCCGGTACTCGACCTCGGAAACCATCCAGTCATTGAAATAGTTGGCGCCCTCACCGCCGCCGGTCCCGGTCCCCATGGGAACTGCACAACGCAGCAGATGAGGATACTCGATGGCCACCTGCTGGGTAATCAGCGCCCCCATGGAGAGCCCGACCAGGATGACCGGCGGCTCGCAGACCGCCTCGATAAGCTGGGCGCAATCGGCCGCCATGTCGCTGATCGACCACGGTGGCCCAACCAGCGCCTCGGTCCTACCGGCGCCGCGCGGATCGTGGGTGGTGTTGCGGAAGGCGCCGTCGAAGGCGTCGGTCTGATAGTGCCAGTCGGTACCGATGTTGTCGCCCCCCGGCACCCAGACAATATCCGGCCCGGACCCGGTCTGGGAGTAATGCAGATTGGCGCCGTCGCAGCGTAGTGTGGGCATGGTGCAATCCCCGTTTCACGAATTGATGGCTGGATGATGCGGTCAGTGGCGAAACAATTGCAAGGCGCGTTGATCGCGTGATTGCCACGGTCTATTGACATAAACGTGTGTCCTGCCCCCCTATAACTGAGCCACATAATTGGTGATATTTTACGAAGATGTGGAGGCGTCTGGATGGCCAGGAAGCGATATTCCGAGGAGGATGTATTGAACCTGCTGGGTCAGATTGAACTCAGTCTGGCTTCATGCACCATCGACACGAAGGGGACCGGCAGAGGAACCCAAAACCTCGTCCTGACGATGGGTAGGGTCGTAAAGGCGACCTCTGGAGCCGTTCGTCCCTCGTGAAATCAAATCAGGCAAATCCTAGCGCTACCCACCAGCCGACTTTTTCAACAGCCTCATCCAACAACGGACATTCGCGAACTGCGAGTGGTCCACCCGTTGTGACGCGGATGGACACACGAAGTGCAGACTCACTTTGAGAATGGTG
>JAYZAP010000205.1:0-5661 GCA_036339655.1 Pseudomonadota bacterium
CCTCTATCTGGCATCGGACAAGGCCGGATTTATCACCGGCGCCACCTGGCAACTGGACGGCGGCAGCACCGTCGGACATTAGGGAGACAATGCTATGAGTGACACTGCGGCAACCACAATCATAACCGATTCACGCAGCACCCAGGTCCGCGCCGAACTGGCCGCACGCACACCCAAGTCGGCGGCGGTCAGTGCCGAGGCCAGCGGCGTGCTGGCCCTCGAGGTGGTGCCGACCTTCGAGATGCCCCACCCGATCTACATCGAGTCCACTGAGGGCGCCCGGGTCACCGACGTGGACGGCAACAGCTACATCGACCTGACTATGGGCTTCGGCCCGCACCTGCTGGGCCACCGCCCCAAGGTCATCGAGGACGCCATGCAGGAACAGATCAAGCGCGGCTGGCACGTGGGACTGCACAACCCGCTGCAGGCCGAACTCGCCGAGCTGCTCAACGAGGCGGCGCGCTGCGGCGAGCAGACCATCTTCTGTAATTCGGGCACCGAGGCCACCATGTACGGCATGCGGGTTGCCCGTGCCTTCACCGGCAAGGATAAAGTCGCGGTGTTCGACGGCAACTACCATGGCTCCCACGACTACGCCCTGATCAAGGCCGCCCCCGACAGCCCACGCGAGGCGCCACTGGGCAAGATCCTCGGCCGCGGCGTGCCCGAAACCGTCAACGACAACACCATGATGGTGCTGCCCTATCACGACGACGCGGCCTACGGCCTGATCCGCGCCCATGCGGACGAGCTCGCCCTGGTCATCGTTCAGCCGGTGCAGAACACCGTGCCCCGCGACGACAACGCCGAGTTCCTCCACGGACTCCTGGACATCTGCCGCGAGTGCGGCGTGCTCATGCTCATGGACGAAGTGGTCACCGGTTTCCGCATCGCCTACGGCGGCGGCCAGGAGGCCTACGACATCACCCCGGATCTCGCGACCTACGGCAAGGCCCTGGCCGGCGGCATGCCCATTGGGGCGCTCACCGGACGGGCCGAGATCATGGCCCCGCTCGGCCTCGGCTGGGGCAACCCCGACGGCGTGTTCTCCGGCGGCACCTTCTCGGGCAACCCGCTAACCATGGCCGCCGGCATCGCCGCGTTACGTCACATGCGCGACAACAAGGAGACCATCTATCCCACGCTCAATCGCAAAAGCCAGCGCATGGCCGACGCCATCAACGGCTTCTGCCAGGAGAACCAGATCGGCGCCCAGCTTCTCAATTCCGGCTCGATCTTCTATCTCCACTTCCAGCGCGAACCGATCGAGACCTCACGCGATGTAACCAATACCAACACCGAGGCCGAGCGCGAGTTCTACCTGCATTTGATGAACCACGGCGTCATCGTGCCCGGTATTCACCTGTTCTTCCTGTCGGACGCTCATTCCGACGAAGATGTGGATGAGATCATCGAGGCCTTTAAGCAGTCGTTCCTCGATGTCCGCGCCGATGGGCTGATGTAGACGACCAATAGAAAACGAAACGACGGGTAGGTTGGCCATGGAAGGCCTGATGATGAATCGTCCGCTGTTGATTCCGTCGATGATTCAGCATGCGGACCGCTGCCACCGGGACGTTGAAATCGTCTCGGTCACAACCGAGGGGCCGACCCACCGCTACACCTGGGGGGATTGCTACGGCCGGGTCCAGCAACTGGCCAACGTGCTCGAAGCCCTCGGTGTCGAGCAGGGCGACCGGGTCGCCACCCTAGCCTGGAACAGCTATCGCCATCTCGAGCTCTATTACGGCATCTCGAGCATGGGCGCGGTGTGCCACACGGTCAACCCGCGGCTATTCAAGGAGCAACTGGTCTATATCTTCAATCACGCCGAGGACCGCTTCATCTTCGTCGATGTCACTTTCGTGCCCCTGCTCGAAGGCATCCTGGACCAAATCGGCGGTATCGAAGGCTTCGTCGTCATGACCGACGAAGACCATATGCCGGAGACCACCCTGCCCAACGTGCACTGCTACGAGACCCTCATGGCGGCACAGGCGCCAACCTACGATTGGCCCGATCTGGACGAGAACACCGCCTCGGCCCTGTGCTATACCTCGGGGACCACAGGCAACCCCAAGGGCACCCTGTACAGTCACCGCTCGACGGTGCTGCACGCCTTCGGCGCCCTGGCCAGCGCCTTTTCCCTGCGCGGCGACGATACGGTGATGCCGGTGGTGCCGCTGTTTCACGTTCAATCCTGGGGCATTCCCCATTCGGCACCCATTGTCGGCGCCAAACTGGTGTTCAACGGGCCCAAATTCGACGGCGAGACCCTGCAGAAGCTGCTTGAGGACGAGCAGGTTACCGTGTCCCTCGGCGTTCCCACAATCTGGCTCGGCATGCTCGAATACCTGCGGACGTCAGGCAAGCGGGTCGATTCCCTGCGCATGCTGGTGAGCGGCGGCGCCGCCCCGCCCCACGCCATGATCGAAGGCTTCGACAAGGACTACGGCGTTCCCTTGACCCACGGCTGGGGCATGACCGAGACCAGCCCGGTGGCCGCCGCCGGCATCAATCCCCGGCGTATGGCCAAGCTCAACCAGGATGAGCGGATCACCGAAACGCTGAAACAGGGCCAAGTGCTCTACGGTGTAGAAATCAAAATCGTCGACGACGAGGGCAACCGCCTGCCCCACGACGGCGAGACCTCGGGCGAGCTGTACGTGCGCGGCCCCTGGGTGACCTCGGGCTATTTTAACGACGACGAGGCCAACGCCGAGGCCTTCGACGATGAGGGCTGGTTCCGCACTGGCGACGTCGCCGCCATCGAGCCTGACAGCCACATCCGTATCACCGATAGGGCCAAGGACCTGATCAAGTCCGGCGGTGAGTGGATCAGCTCCATCGACCTGGAAAACACCGCAGTCAGCCATCCGGACATCGCCGAGGCAGCGGCCATCGCCATGCCCCACCCGAAATGGACCGAACGGCCGCTGCTGGTGGTGGTGCCGCGCGACGGTGGTACCGTGACCAAGGACAGCGTCATCGACTTCCTGGACGGCCGGATCGCCAAGTGGTGGATGCCCGACGACGTGGTGTTCACCGATGAGCTGCCCCACACGGCGACCGGCAAGATCGCCAAACTGCAACTCCGCGAAATCTACAAGGACTACGTTCTCCCGACTGTATGAAAGCGAGTGACCGGTAATGAATTTTGACTACAGCGACAAGGTCGAGGCCCTGCGCGGTCGCCTCATGTCCTTCATGGACGAACACGTCTACCCCAACGAGGAGACCTATCATCAGCAGATCGAGGACGGCGACGACCGCTGGGAACTGCCGGCCATCCTCGAGGAACTCAAGGCTAAGGCCCGCGGCGAGGGCCTGTGGAACCTGTTCCTGCCCGACAGCGAGCGTGGTTTCGGCCTGACCAACCTGGAATACGCGCCGCTGTGCGAAATCATGGGCCGCTCGCCCATGGCCGCCGAGGTGTTCAACTGCTCGGCCCCCGACACCGGCAACATGGAGGTGCTCGAGCGCTACTGCACTGACGAGCACAAAAAACAGTGGCTCAAGCCCCTGCTGGCCGGTGAAATTCGCTCGGCCTTCGCCATGACCGAGCCCGCCGTGGCCTCGTCGGACGCCACCAACATCCAGGCCAGCATCGTCCGCGACGGCGACGACTACGTGATCAACGGCCACAAGTGGTGGATCAGCGGCGCCGGCGGCAACAACTGCAAGATCCTCATCTTCATGGGCAAGACCGACCCGACTGCGGAAAAGCACAAGCAGCAGTCCATGATCCTGGTGCCCATGGATACGCCGGGCATCACCCTGGTGCGCCCGCTAACCGTGTTCGGCTACGACCACGCGCCCGAGGGACACTGGGAAATGCTGTTTGAGAACGTGCGGGTGCCGGCGTCGAACCTGTTGCTCGGCGAGGGCCGCGGCTTCGAGATCGCCCAGGGCCGCCTGGGGCCGGGCCGCATCCACCACTGCATGCGCCTGATCGGCGTCGCCGAGCGGGCCCTCGAAGCCATGGCCGAGCGGGTGTTGCGCCGTACCGCCTTCGGCAAGACCCTGGCCGAGCAGGGCACCATCCGCGCCGACATGGCCAATTCGCGCCTCGAAATCGAGCAATCGCGGCTGCTCACACTCATGACCGCCGACCGCATGGACAAGATCGGCAACAAGGCCGCCCGGGCAGAGATTTCCATTATCAAAGTGGTCGCCCCCAACATGGCCCTGACCGTCATCGACCGAGCCATGCAGGCCCACGGCGGCGCCGGCGTGTCGCCCGACTTCGGTCTCGCCCACGCCTGGGCTGCCGCCCGGACTCTGCGCTTCGCCGACGGCCCCGACGAAGTCCACCGCCGCGCCATCGCCCGCCACGAGTTGCGCAAGTATCAAGGTTGATGGGCTCTATACCATCGACCATGAAGTATGGCCGACGGGCGTTCAATCGGCACGCTGGCTCCCGCCGAACGGTCGGCGGCCCGCGGTCGCGGTCTGGCCATCGGTCAATTAATGACCGCTGACCCGGAACTCATCGAGGTCCGCCCCGACGAGCGGTTAAAGACCGAACGTCTCGAAGCCTACTTACGCGACCATCTCGACGGCGCCGAGGGGCCGTTCGACTACGCCCAGTTCGGCGGCGGCCACGCAAACCTGACATACTTGCTGCGCTTCGGCGACAGCGAGTTCGTGCTGCGCCGGCCGCCGCTCGGCCCGGTGGTCGCCAGCGCCCACGACATGAGCCGCGAACACCGTGTGCTGTCGGTGCTGTGGCAAGACTTCGACCTGGCGCCGCGCTGCTATCTGCTGTGCACCGACCACGACGTCGTCGGCGCTGATTTCATGGTCATGGAGCGGCGCCACGGCTTCGTTATCCGCAAGGACCTGCCCGATGAGCTCCAGGGCGACCCGGCTCTGGCCCAGCGTATCGGTGAGATGGTCATCGACTGCCTGGCCCGCTTCCACCAGGCCGACCCGGCGGTGGTGGGCCTCGAGGCCATGGGTCGTCCCGAGGGCTTCGCCCAGCGCCAACTCGACGGCTGGACCAAGCGCTGGCACGCTGCCAAGGACCACGAGGTTCCGGCCATGGACCGTCTCGCCGCCTGGCTCGCCGACCAACTGCCCGAGGCCCAGGCGGCCACTTTCGTGCACAACGACTACAAGCTCGACAACATGCTAGTGGCCCACGATGACCCCGCGAAAGCCGTCGCCATCCTCGACTGGGACATGTGCACCCGCGGCGACCCACTCATGGACCTTGGCTACCTGCTGACCTACTGGCCCGAGGCCGGCGACCCGCTCACGTGGCGAGACTCCTGCCCCGCACCCCTGTGGCGCGATGGCTTCCCGACCCGCGCCGAGGCGGTCCAGCGCTACGCCGAACGCTCCAGCCTTGATGTCGGCCAAGTCAACTGGTACCACGCCTGGGGCACCTTCAAAATCGCCGTGGTCATCCAGCAAATTTACATCCGCTGGCTGCGCGGCCAAACCCAGGATGAACGCTTCGCCCTCATGGGCGAGCGGGTCCAGGACCTGATCGAAAAAGGCTGTGCGATTGCCGGGGTGAGTGCGGGCGATTGAAAGCTCGTTTTCATCAACCGGCGATGGCCATGCGTTTGAAGGGTCAAGTAACTGGGGTCAGGTCTTTCGTTTTAGCGTTTTCGCGGATGATTGCCACGGCCTCTCACGACATGAACGCCG
>JAYZAP010000206.1:0-3414 GCA_036339655.1 Pseudomonadota bacterium
GACCCGATCGGCTGTTACCAGCCAGGGGCCGAGCGGGGCGAAGCTGTCGCAGCTCTTGCCCTTCTGCCAGTCGCCACCGCGGTTGGACTGGAAATCTCGCTCCGAGACATCATTGGCGACACAGTAGCCGGCCACATGGGAAAGCGCGTCGGCTTCGTCCACGTATCGCGCGGTGGTGCCGATGACGACCGCCAGCTCGGCTTCCCAGTCGACCTGGGACGCGCCGCGTGGCATCACGATATCGCCGTTGGGATCGTTCAGCGACGTGGTCTGCTTGGCGAACAGGATCGGCTCGTCGGGCACCGCCTCGCCGCTCTCCGCCGCGTGGTCCGCGTAGTTGAGACCGACGCCGATGATCTTGCCGATGCCACAGAGTGGTGGCGCTAGACGCGGGCTGCTGGCGACCAGGGGCAGCGACTTCGGGTCAAGCACCCGCAGCTGGTCGAGGGCCGCCGGCGCCAAATTCTCACCTGCGATATCGGCGATCTCGCCCGAGAGGTCGCGGATCTGTCCATCGTCGTCAATCAGGCCGGGCTTTTCCCCGCCGGCGGGGCCGTAGCGCACAAGTTTCATGGTTGTATCTCATTGGTTGAGGGTCATGGTCAGGCGTCGGCGTTCTCGTCGAGTGTTATTCTGGCCTCGGCATCGGTCCGCGCCTTGTGGCGACGGTGGCTGCGAATGCTGAACGGGATTGAGGCGACATAGCCGAGAGCCAGCAGCGAGAAGGTGTACCAAGGGTAACCGATGATGGCGGCGAACAGCAATCCGACCAGCAGCAAGGCCGGCAGGAAATGCTCGTGGCGTACTTTGAAGCCCTTGCCCGAGAACATGGGGATCGTGCTGACCGTGAGAAAGGCGACCCCGATCATGTAGAGCGCAACAACCAAGGGCTCGCGCAAGACCGTGTCGCCAAATTCGAACGACAGCATCATGGGCACCAACACCACGCCGCAGGCCGACGGCGCCGGCGCCCCGGCGAAGAAATAGGACGCCCAGACCGGGCGGTCGGGATCGCTCAGGCTGGCGTTGAAACGGGCCAGCCGCAGCGCCATGCAGACCGCGAACAGCAGGCTCACCGTCCAGCCCGCGCCGCCGCCAGCCTCCAGTGTCCAAAGGTACAGCACCACCGCCGGAGCGACGCCGAAGCAGACGAAGTCGGACAGGGAATCGAGCTCGGCACCGAAATCCGACGACGCCTTGAGCACCCGGGCAATGCGACCATCGAGGCCATCGATGATACCGGCCAGGAGAATCAGCCCGACGGCGAACTCCCAGCGTTCGGCCTGGGCGAAGCGGATCGAGGACAGCCCGGCGCACAAGCCCAGCACGGTGACCGCATTGGGCACCAGGGCATTGATCGACAGGCCGCGTAAACGCCCGGGGCGTCTGAGTCGGGGGCGTCTCATGGGCGGAGGCGTCGCATAAGTCTATCTGACCTCGCCGGTTCGGGCCGAGAGGTTCTCGCCGGGCTGGAGACTGCGGGCGATTACGGTCTCGCCGCCGATCGCTTTCTGGCCGGCGACGGCAAGCGATATCATGCCGTCATCCAGGTAGACGTCGACGCGGCTGCCGAACCGGATCATGCCGAAGCGTTCGCCGGCGGCGACCTTCTGGCCGTCGCCGATCCAGCACAGGATACGCCGCGCTACCAGCCCGGCGATCTGGACGATGGCGAGATCCTTGCCGTCGACGGTGGTCATGCGTACCGATTGACGCTCATTGTGCTCGCTGGCCTTGTCGAGGGAAGCATTGAGAAACCGCCCGGGGCGGTAGGCCAGGGCCGTCACCACGCCGTCGGCGGGCATGCGGTTCACATGGACGTCGAAGACATTCATGAACACGCTGATGCGGGTCCGCTCGGCCTCACCCATGCCCAATTCCGATGGCGGCGTGGCCGGTCCTATCGACTGCACCAGTCCGTCCGCCGGGCTGATCACCAGGCCGGCATCGGTCGGCGTCACCCGTGCCGGGTCGCGGAAGAAATAGGCGCACCAGGCGGTAAGCAGGGCGCCGATCCATCCCAGGGGCGGGGCGATCAGGGCCAGGGCCACGGTTACCAAAGCGAAGCCGCCGATTAACGGCCAGCCTTCGCGCCGAAAGGGCACCAACACGGTATCGAGCGCGCCTCGGCTCATGGTTTGCCATCCCCGCTAACCGACGTTCCTGGATCCGGTTCCCGACGCCCGATGGCGGCGGCGTGATCTTCGCCGCCTGTCTTAGGCCGTTGGCGCAACGGCGTCCAGTTTCCCGTGGTCGCCTCGGCGCCGAACCAGGTCCGAAAACCGTGGATTTTACCGTTTCTTACGGCAAATCATGGCTACTTGGTCGTTGAGCTTCCATTGCAATCACCAAACGAGGTTGGCCGTGTTAGCCATCACAGAGCAACGAGCCGATGAATGCGCCCCGTCCAGCGACGGCGACAGGGATGCGAAATACCCGACTGTCGATGCTTTCGGCGAGCTAATGCGGCGCGCCACGAAGGCGCCATTGAGCTTCGGATTCGTGTGGCACGGCACGGACTTCTTGGGCTCCCTCGAGGCGATCAACGGCGGCATGCGGCTTTTCCTGCAAAGCAATCTGGCTCAGCTTCCCTATTCGGCCGAGGATGCCAAGTCACGCTTCGACCTGCTTGCCGTGGTCGATACCCTGGACGGCAACACCGACGGCCTGCTCAAAGTGGTTCAGGGACAAAAGATTATTCTTGAGAATGAGATTCCCATGCCGCGTACGTCAGCCGGCGACATTAGTTCGGTGGTTGCCAATCTAGCGTTGCTGCTGTTGAACGCCGCGCCCTACCTCGACCTGGTCGCCGAATTCGCGCCCACGAATAGCGCTGCGTAGAAACCCGGCTCCGCGGCTAGTCGTCGGCCGGCAGAAGAAATATCTGGCCCGGGTAAATCAGGTCGGGATCGGCGATCTGGTCTCGGTTGGCCTCGAAAATTGTCACATACTGAACGCCATTGCCGTAGCTTCTGCGGGCGAGTCGCCACAGGCTGTTGCCGGGCTGGACCACGACCACCGAGTCGTGACCCGTGGGCAGGGTGAAATCAGCGCGAACGAAGGGCGTCTCAATCCGCGCTAACACGGCGCCGTCCTCGTCGACCAAGTCGACGCGTAGGCTGTGCAAGCCGGGCGCGACGGTTTTGTCGGGCGCAATATGCCATTTTGTATCGTTTCCACCGCGCCCACTACCGAAGAATTCGTTGTCGAGATAAACCATGACCGGACTGCCCGGCGATACCCGGCCGCCAAGGGCGAAACGGCTGGTGTCGTCGTACTCGACCGAATCCAGGGTCAGGCCGTGGGCGCCTATCAGGCCGACGCCGGTTTCCGGCGCTTGCAGCACGACAGTAGCGCCGACGCTATCCTTGGGAACCATCACCGCCAGGGCTTCCAGGCCGGTTTCGGCCGTGT
>JAYZAP010000207.1:0-4917 GCA_036339655.1 Pseudomonadota bacterium
CTCCGCATGGCGGCCGAAAAGAACGACCCCAGGCCTGCACCAACCTGGGCCAGGTTTTTCTTAAGGGCGAGGGCCCCGAACAGGACGCCGCTAAGACCATGTACTGGTTCCGCCGTGGCACCGAACAGGGCTTCGCCAGCGCCTGGTATTATTTTGCGCTAATTTACATCCAGGGCCAGTTGGTGGAGCGCGATCTGGTCGAGGTCTACATGTGTCTCGACCTGGCGGTCAAGCAATACAGCTGCGAGGCCCTGAAGACCCGTGGGCTGATTATCAAGCAGCTATCGCCGGCCGAAATCGACGAGGCCGAAGAGTGCATGGCAAGCTGGAAGCCCACCGTTCTATAAGGTCACAATAGGGAAAAAGAAAAAGGGGGCCGGCAAAGCCGGCCCCAAGTTGGGGAATGCAGGAAGGACACCCTTATTCAGGCGTCCGCCCTTTCGTACCATCGGTTTCGCCGCCACGTCGATGACGGGCATCACACTGAAGTCGAAAAAATCATAAAAATATCAATGGTATGACGGCCACCACATGGCCGTGCTCGGTTTGCAAGCGACGTCTGGCGGTTGCGTCGCGGGCGAGTCAACTTAGGGCAAATAAGGCTCGAAATTTGGCGCGGCGCTTAGAGCCCGTCGAGCAGGATCAGCTCGGAATCGGCACCGGCCTTGCGGGCCTCGAGCCAGGGCTGGTACTCGGCTGACATGTAAAACGCCTGAGCCGCTTCCTAGGTGGGGAATTCGATGACCGCCACCACGTTGGAAGCTTCGCCGTTGCTTTCGACGACGTCCGTTTCCGGGCTTCGCACCAGGTACTTGCCACCGTGGGATTCGACGATTGCCTCGACCGCCGGAATATAGCCCTCGACCCACGACGGATCCGTAATCATCACGCGCCCAACCACATAAACTGACATTGCTTTTCCTCCCCCGGCCGGTCGATTGGCGGCCGCCTTGATTGTTACCGTCGATCAAACTCTACCCGGTCGCCGCCGCATCTTCCAGACTCCGGTGTGTTCAACTTTTCGTGGGTTCCGAGAACCGGCGCACCACCCGCTCCATGGTCAGGCCCTGGACGACGATGGAAAAAATCACCACCGCGTAGCACGCGGTGAGCATGACTTCGCGCTCGGCCGAGGGCGGCAGGGACAGCACCAGGGCGACGGAAATGCCGCCGCGCAGGCCGCCCCAGGTGAGGATCGGGATGGCGCCCTTGGAGAAGTCCTGGCTCAGGCCGAGGACCGAGATCGGCCCGGCCACCGCCGCCAGGCGGGCGATCAGCACCAGGGGGATCATCAGCAGAGCGGCGGTCAGGGCGCCGGCCTCGATGGTGATGGCCACCACTTCGAAGCCGATCAGCATGAACAGCAGGGAGTTGAGAATTTCGTCGACCAGGGACCAGAAGGTGTGAATATGTTCGTGGGTGGTCGGGCTCATGGCCAGGCGGGTACCGTGGTTGCCGATCAGCAGGCCGGCAACGACCACGGCGATCAACCCCGAGGCATGAAGCCGGTGGGCCACCGCATAGGTCACTGTGACCAGGGCCAGGGTGATGATGACCTCGATGTTGTGCTCATCGAGGGAGCGCATGGCGTAGAACGCGATGGCGCCGGTCGCCAAGCCGAGCAGGGCACCGCCCACCGCTTCAGCGAGAAACAGCACCGCCACCGAGCCGGCGCTGACCTCGGACTCGCCCCCGGTCCCGGTGGCGCCCCCGGTCGCAATCGTCGCGAGAATGGCGAACACCACCACGCCGACGCCGTCGTTGAACAGGCTCTCGCCGGCGATCTTGGCTTCTAGCTTCGGCGGCACCGCGACTTTTTTGAGGATGCTCAACACCGCCACCGGATCAGTCGGCGAGATCAGTGCGCCGAACACCAGGCAATAGGCCAGGGGCACCGCCAGACCGGTGGCCTGAAAAATGACGAAGGCGCCGCCGCCGACGATGGCGGTCGACATCACCACCCCGACCGTGGCCATGGCGGCAATCGCCCATTTGCGCTCGGCCATGGTGGACAGGTCGACGTGCAGCGCGCCGGCGAACAGCAGGAAGCTCAGCAGCCCCTTCATGAGCGCCTCGGTGAAGTCGATTTCAACGAGCATGGCGCGCGCCGACGCGCCCAGGCCCCAGGCCGGGACCAAAGCGTCCGCCGCCAGGGCGCCCAACGATACCGCCAGAGCAATGACCACCAAGCCGATGGTGTGGGGCAGCTTGAGCAGTTTGTGATTAATATAGCCGAACAGGGCGGCAAGGCCGAGCAGCACGGCGATGAGATCAAAAGCGGTTTCCATGGGTTTGTGCGGTATCCTAGGGTTTAGATCGGGCTGATCGCGGGCGTCAAACGCAACAGGCCAAGCCAAGCACCGCGACCAACCAGAGCAGCGCGCCCGCCGCGATAATCTGTTCCTTGATTCTGGCGGCCCGATCGCTGTCCGGCGCTGGGTTGAGAACGGACGTTGCTCCGTCGTCTTGGGTGGCGAGCGGCCGGGCGCAGCCTGTGACCCATTTGATCATGGGGAGAACTGTGCATTTCATGCCGCCGAATGGCAAGCCACGAGAAACCGCGCTTCCCAGCCGTCGATTAGCGCCTATTATGACGAAATGAACTGACCAGGGGGCGTCGTGGCCAGGCAACCCAATATTCTCTTGCTGATGATGGATCAGCTCGCGCCCCAGGTGCTCAAGCCCTATGGCGGCGCGGTCTGCCGGACTCCGACCATCGAGCGTCTGGCCACCGAGGGGGTGGTGTTCGAAAACGCCTACTGCAACTATCCGATTTGTGCCCCGGCGCGGTTCAGTATGATGGCGGGGCGCCTGCCCAGCCGCATCGACGCCTATGACAACGCCAGCGAGTTTCCCTCGGAAGTGCCGACCTTCGCCCATTACCTGCGCACGATGGGCTATCACACCAGCCTCAGCGGCAAGATGCACTTTATCGGCGCCGACCAGCTCCACGGCTTCGAGGACCGGGTCACCACCGACGTCTATCCGGCGGATTTCTCTTGGACCACGGACTGGTCCCTGGGGTCGTCGACTTGGGTGCCGTGGTACCACTCCATGCGCGCGGTGCTCGACGCCGGGCCCCAGCGGCGCAGCGTCAACACCGCCTACGACGAGGAGGTCGCGGTCGAGGCATGCCGCTGGCTTCACGGCCACGCCGACCAGCGTAGCGGCGAGCCGTTTTTCCTGGCGGCGTCCTTCATCAGCCCGCATGACCCATATTTGGCGCCACCCGCCTATTGGGACCTCTACAGCGACGACGAAATCGACGATCCCCGTGTCGGTGACATGCCTCTGGACCAGCGCGACCCTCACAGCCAGCGGCTCTATCATACCACCGGTCGGCACCTGGACGAGGTCACGGCGGCGGACGTACGCACGGCGCGCCGGGCCTATTACGCGGTCATGTCCTGGCTCGACGACCGCATCGCCCGGGTTCTGGAAACCCTTGCGGCCATCGGCGAGGCCGACAACACAATCATCGTGCTGACCGCCGACCACGGCGATATGCTGGGTGAGCGTGGCATGTGGTTCAAGATGAGCTTCCACGAATGGTCCGCGCGGGTGCCCCTAATTGTCCACGCCCCCGCCGTCTACCAGCCCCGCCGGGTCGCCGCGAACACCTCGCTGGTCGACCTGTTTCCGACCTTCCTGGAATGGGCCGGCGACGGCCGCCCGCCCGATCTGGTGGCGCCGCTCGACGGCGCCAGCCTGGCCGAATTGGCCGCCGGCCAGGGCGACGGCTGGCCGGACGTGGCCTATAGCGAATACTGCGGCGAGGGCACGGAATTTCCCCTGCTCATGGTTCGCCGTGGCCGCTGGAAATACATCCACGGCGACGGTGACCCGCCCCAGCTCTTCGACCTGGAGGCCGACCGGGACGAGCTGACCAATCTCGCCGGCAGTGAAGCGGTGAATAAGGTCGAGGCCGGGCTTCACGGCGACGTGCTGCGCCAATGGGACCCGGCCGATCTCAAGACCAAGGTCGCCGAAAGCCAGCGCCGCCGCCTGTTTCTGCACAAGACCCTGGCCACGGGCAAACATACGCCGTGGGATTGGAGCCCGAGGCGCGACGCCGCCCACGAATACGTTCGCGCCGAGGCCGACGTCCAGGGCATCTACGCCGCCGACTGGACCGGCCAGAACCAATAGGAACCTTTGTCATGACGATGCCTCAACCCGGCATTCTCGCACCGGTCCCGAGCCACGCCCGCTATCTCGAGTTGGGCGCGGTTCCCGACGGCGACGTGGTTGCCGTGCTTCGCGACCTTGCGTCCCATGCCGCGCCCGAGACCGCCGTTATCGGCTTTGGGCCCGGGCCGGTGCGTGGACTGGGAAATTCCATTGCCGGGCTCAGACCGTTCCTGGCCATGAGCGGGCCCATTGCCAGGTGCAGTCAACCCAGGCGGACCTGTGGTGCTGGGCCCGCGGCAAAGACCGCGGGCGGATAACCCACGAGACCCGCGCCATCCCGCGAATGCTGGAACCGGCATTTCGCTGCGATCGGATCGTCGGCGGTTTCAAATTTGACCGCGGCCTCGACCTCACCGGCTACGAAGATGGCACCAAAAACCCCGAGGGCGAAGATGCGGTAAACGCCGCCATCGTCGACGGTGCCAGCTTTGTCGCCGTCCAGCAATGGGTGCACGACCTCGACCACTTCAACGCGTACCCGAGCGCCGGCATTTTGTTGTATGCTTAGTCAAAGGCCAGGGGTTGATCGCTGTCATGGAAACCTCCGATAACATCGAGTCTGACCCCGGGTTTGTCGCTTTGGCGATGGCGAACGGCACCTTAGTCTGGTCCGTGTTGACCGGTTTAGTCGTTGGAACGATTCTTACCGCCATTAATCAGGGCGATGTTCTCATGGCGGGCGAGACACTCAGCCTGATCAAGACCGGCCTCAACTATTTGGTGCCC
>JAYZAP010000208.1:0-3000 GCA_036339655.1 Pseudomonadota bacterium
GCTCTGTCGGTGGCGGCCAGGCCGTGGCCCAGACCTGCGCAAAGACCTTCAAGCGGGCGCTGATCGAAGCCAGCGGCAACGATCCATTCCTGGTCATGCCGTCGGCCGACATGTCGACAGCGAGCCAGGCCGCGGTGTTCGCCGCCTATGCCAACTGCGGTCAGGTCTGTACCTCGGCCGAGCGCTTTTATGTCCACGACGCGGTCCACGACCAGTTCGTTGACCAGGTGACCCAGCTGACCGCCAGGCTGAGGATTGGTAACGGGCTCGACAAGGTCGACATGGGGCCGATGGCGTCCCAGCGCGAACGCGACCGCTATGAAGGTGTATTGGCCCGGGCCCTGGACCAGGGCGCCACGGTGGTCCACGGCGGCGGCCGGCCCGACGGCTTCAATCGCGGTTACTTCTGCGACGCCACCATCCTGACCGACTGCGCGCCCGACATGGATATCATGAACAACGAGAGCTTCGGCCCGGTCATGCCGATCAGCCGGGTGGCCAGCTTCGACGAGGCGCTGGCCCTCGCCAACAAATCGAAATACGGCCTCGGCTCGGTAGTGTTCACCAAGGATCTGTCCGAGACCATGCGCGCCATGAACGAACTGGAAGCGGGTATGACCTGGATCAACGCCGCGGCGCTGCTCGACAACGACGCCCTGCCGTTCGGCGGGCGCAAGATGTCGGGCACCGGGCGCCAGATGGGACTGGAGGGCCTCGATCAGTTCCGCCACACCAAGTTCACCATAATCGACCACGAGAACAAGCCCGCCGACTACTGGTGGTTCCCCTACCAGGACGCCGAAGCCTATCCGAATTGACGGGATGTATCGTCGAGAACCGCCTGGTCCTTGGCGTGCCGCGGGCTGTCGCGCGCTATGCCGGCGCTACAACAGATCGGCTATCCCGCGCATGCCGGGCGTGTCGCCATAGTCGAAGCTGCCCTCTTCCAGCATGCGCCGGGCGACCTTCACCATGGCGCCATAGGCGACCCAGGTGAGGCCGCCGCCGGTGCTGACGCGCTTGACGCCGGCGGCGGCCAGTTCGGCGACGGTCATCTTGCTGGTCCCGCCAATCAGCACGTTGATGGGCCGGGATACCGCGCCGGTGACCGCCCTGACCTGGTCCAGATCGCGGAGCCCCGGCGCATAGAGCACATCGGCGCCCGCCGCCTCGAACGCCTGAAGGCGACGGATCGTGTCATCCAGATCAATGCGCCCGCGGATCAGGTTCTCGGACCGCGCCGTCAGCATGAAATCACCCGGCAGCGACCGCGCCGCCTCGACCGCCGCGGACACCCGCTCGACCGTATGGTCGAAGTCGTAGATCGTCTCGCCCGAATAATCCTCGATTGAGCAGCCGGCGAGGCCGGCGGCGGCGGCGAGCCGCACGGTCTCGGCCGCGTCCTCCGGGCTATGGCCATAGCCCTTCTCCAGATCGCCGTTCACCGGCAGGGGCGTCGCTTCCGCGAGCTGGCGGCAGTTCTCCAGCGCCTCTTCGCGCGACGTCTCGCCGTCTTTTTTCGCGATCGCGGCGGCGAAGCCGGAGCTGGTCGAGGCCAACGCCTTGAAACCCAGGCTGTGCATCATCTTGGCCGAACCGGCGTCCCACGGATTTGGGATCAGGAAAGCGCCGTCCGCCTGGTGCAGCGCGCGGAAGGCCGCGCCAATGTCGTTGGTCATATCGCGGAAGTCCTTTCTGATCGAATAGAACTGGAATTCGCCATGTGAACGTCTCCCGACGGACCACGTGGCGCTCAATCGCCGAAGAAGGTCTTCGCGGAATCGCCCGCATCGACATCGAGCAGATCGAAGTAGAACGGTATCCCGCCGCCGCCGTCGGCGACGATATCGGTGCCGTTGAGCCAAGCGGCGTCGGCCGACAGGGCGAAGGCGATCACCTTGGCGATTTCCTCGGGGGCGGCGTTGCGCCCCCCTGACTGCGCCATCTGGCGGTCGAGGATCTTGTTGCCCATGGTGGCGTAGAAATCCTTCAGGATCGGGGTCTCGACCGCGCCCGGGCTGACGGAAAGCGAGCGCACGCCATGGGGCTGCGCCAGCATCGAGCCGGCGATGGCATAGACGATCGCGCAGGCCTTGGAGAAGCTGTAGGCCTCGGGGCCGGTCAAGGGGTGATCGCGCACCCAGGCGAGTCCCGCCTCGTAACAGCGTTGACGCATCAGATCGCGGATCAGGTCGAGTTGTTGCCGCCATCCGCTACCGGCGTCCGAGGCCACCTGCACAATGGCGCTGCCCGGTTCCAGCCGTGGCAGGAGCGTTTGCGTGACGTGGCGAAGACCGAGAAAATTGACCCGCATCACGGTCTCGCCGTCAAAACTGCCCGGCACGCCCGCAACATTGGCGAGGCCGTGCAGAGGTTCGTCAATTTTGCCAAGCGCCGCGTCGATGGAAGCTGGGTCGGTGAGGTCAAATTTGTGGAAGCCATAAAGGCCCGCGCCGTCGCCCTTGGCGTCGAGCCCGATCACCCGGGCGCCGCGCTCTTGGAGCAGGGCGGCTGTCGCCGCCGCGATCCCGGAGTTCGCCCCGGTGACGACGATAGTCTTGCCTTTGAGGCTCATGAGTCCATCCGCACCGGTGTAAAGCTGCATGGCAGGCGGCGCATGCCGTTGATGAACAGGGCGTTGATCTGTTGCATACCGTCCAAGTCGATCTCGAGATCGGGCAGGGTTTCGAACAGCACTTTGAAGAAGTGATACATCTCGCGCCGGGCAAGATGCATCCCCAGGCAATGGTGGACGCCGCCACCGCCGTAACCCACATGGTCATTCGGCGTCCGCCGGATGTCGAAACGCCCGGGCTCGTGGAACACGGTCTCATCACGGTTGGCCGAGGTATACCAGAACACCACGGTTTCGCCCTCGGCGATGGGCTGGCCGAGGATTTCCGTGTCCTCGGCCACCGTGCGGCCGAAGTGCACCACGGGCGTGCCATAGCGGACAATTTCCTCCAGCGCCGTGCCGACCAGCCCCTCGTAATCTTCGCG
>JAYZAP010000209.1:0-5695 GCA_036339655.1 Pseudomonadota bacterium
ATGCCCCATCTCGGCATCGACCCGGTGGTCGCCGCCGCCCAAGTGGTCCAGGCCCTTCAGTCGATCACCTCGCGCAATACCGATCCGCTCGAATCGGCGGTGGTGTCGGTGACCCAGATTCACGGCGGCGACACCTGGAACGTGATCCCCGAACAGGTCGTGCTGCGCGGCACCTGCCGGTCGTTCAAGCCCGAGGTCCAGGACGCCAACGAGGCGCGACTACGGCAAATCGTCGACGCCACCGCCCAGGCCTACGGCGTGACCAGCGAGGTCATGTACCAGCTGCGCTACCCCTCGGTCATCAATACGGTGGACGAGACCGCCTTTGCCGCCGGTGTCGCGGCCGAGGTTTCCGGCCCCGACAACGTCCAGCACGACCCGGCGCCGAGCATGGGCTCCGAGGACTTCGCCTTCCTGCTTAAGGAAAAGCCTGGCTGCTACATCTGGCTGGGCAATGGGCCGTCCGACGGCGGTTGCCTGCTGCACAACCCCAACTACGACTTCAACGACGAAATTCTGCCGGTCGGCGCCAGCTATTGGGCGACCCTTGCCGAATCCGCCCTGCCGGCAGCCTGACCCGGCGCCATCTTGAGCGCGGACGATGCGGTTCTCGATCTGCGGGCGACCTGGCCGCCCCTGCGGTTCCAGGAGAACCTCAAGCTGGTCATCGTGGAGCAGGGCCCACCGACCCTCATGCGGGCCGCATTGAAAATTCCGGCGGGGCGCAATCAGGCCGACAATTTCTGGCGCGATGACAACATCCTCGGCGGCATCGACATCGACACCGGGATGATTTTTCGGGCGATCCAGCGGGGCGGGCCGCGCGAGGTTGAGGCCGACACGCACCCGGACACGGGCGCCGCCATCAAGGGTCTGACCCTGCCTGGCTGGGATGCGGCCAAGGCCCTGTGTCTCAAGGCGGCCTAGGCCTTTCCCGGCAGCCCGGTTCAGGGCTGGGACATGGCGTTCTGCGCCGATGGTCCGCTGGTGCTCGAAGTCGAAGGCAACGGCGGCCATCCCATGCTGACCCAACTGCCCTTGAGCCGAGGCTGGCTCGATGAACGGTTCCGCGCCCACCTCAAGGAATCCATGGCCGCCGCCCGGCGATAGATCGGCCGAATTCGATTGACCGCGCGCCCCGAATCTCGCCATAAATTCACTTAGGCCGAGGTCAACGGGTTCCTTCGTCGAATGACGAGTTGAGATAGCCATGAACGACGACGTTCCGGTACGCAAACGAGCAGGCGGCCGCGCCGCGCGCAAGGCGTTGAGGGCAGCCAAACCGCCGATTTCCGAGGCCCCGGTGAGGCCCGGTATGGAGGGCGGCCAGTACCTACCTCTGACCGAAGTTGAAATTCAGCGGATCCATCTGTCGGCACTCGACGTGCTCGAACAGATCGGCCTGATCAACGCCATCCCGTCCTGCATCGAAATTTTCACCAACGCCGGGGCGAAGATCAGCGATGAAGGCCGGCTGATAATTCCCCGCGTCATGGTCGAGGATGCCCTGGCTGTGGCCGCGCGTCACTTCCCACTCTACGCCCAGGATCCGAAATACGACATCGAGCCGTGGGGCAAGAAGGTTCATTTCGGCACCGCCGGGGCGGCCGTCCACATGGTCGACAGCGAGACCGGCGAGTATCGCGAGTCCATGCTCGACGACCTCTACGATGTCGCCCGGCTGGTCGACACCCTGGACAACATCCACTTCTACCAGCGCTCCCTGGTGCCGCGCGACATGATCGAGCCGCGCGACCTCGATTTCAACACCTGCTACGCCGCGGTCATGGGGACCTCGAAGCATGTGGGTTCGAGCTGGGTCGACCCGGCCCATCTGGCCGAGACCATGGAGATGCTCCACATCATCGCCGGCGGCGAGGACAAGTGGCGCGAACGCCCCTTCGTCAGCATGTCGGCGTGCTTCGTGGTGCCGCCGCTCAACTTCGCCGAGGACGCCTGCCGCTGCCTCGAGGCCGGGGTGCGGGCCGGCATGCCGATCCTGTTGCTGGCGGCGGGTCAGGCCGGCGCCACCAGCCCAGCGGCGCTGCCCGGCGCGGTGGTTCAGGAGGTCGCCGAGGTGCTCGCCGGCCTGGTCTACGTCAACCTCATCGTGCCCGGCCACCCGGCCATCTTCGGCGCCTGGCCGTTCGTCTCGGACCTGCGCACCGGCGCCATGTCGGGCGGCAGCGGCGAGCAGGCGGTGCTCATGGCGGCCTGCGCCCAGATGGCCCAGTTCTACGACCTGCCCGGTGGTATCGCCGCCGGCATGACCGACTCAAAGGTCCCCGACGCCCAGGCGGGCTACGAAAAAGGCTACACCAACGCCTTGGCCGGTCTGGCCGGCGGCAATCTGGTCTATGAGTCCGCCGGCATGCACGCCAGCCTGCTGGGCTGCTGCTTCGAGAGCTACGTCATCGACAACGACATCATCGGCTCGGTGCTGCGTACCGTGCGCGGCCTCGAGGTCACCGAGGACACCTTGTCGGTCGAGGCCATCCGCGAGGCCTGCATCGGCGGCCCGGGCCACTTCCTGGGCAGCGACCAGACCCTGGAACTGATGGAGCGCGACTACATCTATCCCGAGGTCGGCGACCGCACCAGCCCCAAGGAATGGGCCGAGCAGGGTTCGACCAACATCCGCCAGCGCGCCCACATGAAGGTCAACGAAGTCCTGGCCAGCCACTACCCGACGCACATCGACGAGGCCATTGACGACCGGATCCGCGAGAAGTTCGGCGTCAAGCTGCCGCGCGACCACATGCGGCCGGGCAACGGCCGCTGGTAGACTTGCCGCTCTAGCGCACCAACAATAGCGAACAGGAGCCGTCCTCGATCATCGAGTCGAGGATATCGCTTCGGGCCAGCTCGCTGGTGGCGCTGACCACCAGGGCGCCGCCCTGGGCTTCGCTCAGGACGGCGCCGAGGGCGCGCTGGGCTTCGGGCGGCACCCAGGTGAAGCGCGAGGTAATGCCGAGGTCGCTGAGCCGGTTGGCAACGTCGGATTCGAGAACCTGAGCCTGCTCGTCCAGGGGGTCGCCGTAGCCGACAATCGTCAACTTGCCGTCGTGGGCGCGGGCCAGGGACGCCGCCGTGGCCAGGGCGCGCTCGCCCTCGGGGCTGTCATCGAGGCACAACACCACGGGGCCGTCGGCCCTCTGTCCACGCTGAGCCAAAAGCACCGAGCCCGGCGCCTCGCGGGCGGCGCGCCGGGCCAGGGAACCTGCGCCGCGGCCGCCGACCGGACGGTCGCCGACGAAACCCAGAGTCAGCAGGTCGGCGTGGCGGGCGGCGGCCATGATCTCACCCTCCACATCGCCCCGGGTCACCCGGACGTTCCAGGTCACGCGGGTACCGGCGGCGTCCGCCAGGAGGCTGCGGACCCGCTCGGCCTGGCGCCGAAGGGCACGCTCCACATCCGGCGGCTCGACGTGGCGCGGCCCCGATGACCAGGCGTCGATAATCCGGGTGAAGGGCAGGCCGGCGAAGCGCAGCATGTCGGCATCCTCCACATAGAGGGCGTCGAGTTCGGCGTCGAGTTCCAGGGCGAGGCCCACGGCGGCTTCAAGGGCCGCCAGACTGGCCGGCGAAGCGTCGAGGCCGACCAGGATTCGGCGCCTGCCGCCTGCCGCCGGCTTGATCACGACGGCGCCTTGCCGTCGTCGTGGCTGGAATGTCGGCGGCTTGCGGCGGCGAAGCTTGCCAGCTTGGCCTCGACCAATTGGTTGATGGTGCCGTCGGGAAACTGTCCGTCTTCGCCGCGCTCACCGGCCGCCACGCCGGTCAGGCAGGCGATGCCCTGATCGATGGTCGCGATGGGATAGATGCGGAATTGGCCTGCCATGGCCGCCGCCACCACATCGCTCCGCAACATGAGATGCTTGACGTTGGCGGCCGGGATCATGACCCCCTGTTCGCCGGTCAGGCCGCGGCTCTGGCAGAGATCGAAGAAGCCCTCGATCTTCTCGTTGACGCCGCCGATGGCCTGGACCTCGCCGCGCTGGTTGACCGAGCCGGTGACCGCCAGTCCCTGGCGGATTGGCACGCCGGACAGGGCGGAGAGAATAGCGTAAAGCTCGGTCGACGACGCTGAATCGCCGTCGACCCCGCCATAGGACTGTTCGAACACCAGGCTGACCGCGAGCGACAGCGGACGGTCCTCGGCGAAACGCGCGCCGAGATAGCCTGACAAAATTAGAACCCCCTTGGAATGGAGCGGCCCGCCGAGTTCGACCTCGCGCTCGATGTCGATCACCTCGCCCTTGCCGAGGCGGACCCGGGCGGTAATGCGGGTCGGCTTGCCGAAGCCGAAGCTGCCCAGTTGCAGCACCGAGAGGCCGTTAATCTGGCCGACCTCGGCGCCGTCGGTGTCGATCAGGATGGTGCCGCGGGTGACCTGCTCGGCCATGCGCTCCTGCATGCGGTTGGCGCGCCGCACCTGGGCGTCGAGGGCCTGCTGGACGTGGCCGGCTTTGATCACCGCGGCGCCGTTCTCGGTGCACCAGTAGTCGGCCTCGCGCATCAGGTCGGTGACGCTGCCGACCCGCACCGACAGGCGCTCGGCGTCGGCGGCCATGCGTGAGCCGTGTTCGAGAATGCGCGCCACCACGCCCCGGTCGAGCGGCTTGAGATCGGCCTCGCGGGCGCGCTCGGCAATCATCTGGGCGTACAGCATGGCGTTGTCGTCGGTGCGCTCGACCTGATCCTCGAAGTCGGCGGCGACCTTGAACAGCTCGCCGAACTCCGGGTCCTGCTGGGTCAGGGTGTAGTAGAGTGTCGGCTCGCCGATCAGCACCACCTTGACGTCGAGGGGGATGGGCTCGGGCTCGAGGCCGCGGGTGCTGACCATGCTGAGCGCCTGGCCCGGCGCTTCGATGCGGATGCGGCGCCCCTGCAATGCTTGTTTCAGGGCGTCGTAGGACAGTGGCTGCTGCAGCAGCTTGCGGGCGTCGACGATGATGGTGCCGCCGTTGGCCCGGTGCAGCGCCCCCGGCTTGATCAGCGTGAAGTTGGTGGTCAGGGCGCCCATTTGCGAGATGTGCTCGATCTCGCCGACCAGGCGCTGGTAGGTCGGGTGGTCTTCGTAGATCACCGGCGCGCCGGTTCGCCCGCTGCAATCGACCAGCAGGTTGACCGCATAGCGGTCCATGCCGGCGTCGGGTTGGGCCGGCGGCGTCCGGCCCGGGGTCGCCACGGCGCCGGGCTGGCCGGCTTCGTCGCGGGGCAGAAAAATCGTGGCGTTCTCCACCACATCCTTGCGCACCGCGTCGAGATAGGCCCGAACATCGTCGAGGCCGTCGAATTTGTGCTGAAGATCGTCGATCAGGTGGCCGGTGGCGAAGCGGGTGATTTCGCGATCGAGGTCGGCAATCTGCTGGTGGCTTTGTTTGACCAGGGCCGGCAGTTGGACGAGCACCGCCTGAAGCTCTTCCTGGAGAGATTCGACGTCTTTCTGAAGCCGCTTGCGATCGGCATCGGGCAGGGCCTGAAAGGCCTCCGGCTCGATCACCTTGTCGCCGGTCATGGGAGCGAAGCCGAGCCCCTCGGGGGTGCGGATGAGAGCGATATCGCGTTCGCGGGCGCTGCTCTGGACGCCTTCGAGGGCGTGCTCGTGGAGCTCCTTGAACTTGTCCTCGATGGCACTCTTGCGGCTGCGGTAGTCGTCGCTCTCGAAGGCCGCCGGAATCGCCGCCCGCAA
>JAYZAP010000210.1:0-5862 GCA_036339655.1 Pseudomonadota bacterium
CGTTGTAGCGGCGCTCCACATTGACCCGGTAGCTGTCCACATCGAAGAACGACGGCACCTCGCCAAGGGCGCGCCGGACCATGAGTTCGAAACTGGCCTTGGCGCCGTCGTAGGTGTAGCCCTCGAACTCCCGCGCCTTGACCGTCTCAACCAGCTCGCCGAGCTTGGGGTGGTCGCCATCGATGTCGAACCCGGCCTCGACGAGCTGAGCCAGCACATTGGCCCGACCCGACTGGTCGGAAACGACAATTTGGCGCTGGTTGCCGACCAACTCGGGTGATACATGCTCGTAAAGCTGCGGGTTCTTGGCCACCGCCGAGGCGTGCAGGCCGCCTTTGTGGGCAAAGGCCGAGGCGCCCACGTAGGGTGCATGACGGGCCGGCGCCCGGTTGAGCAGTTCGTCGAGCAGGCGCGAGCAGTGGGTCAGGTGGTGCAGGTCGTCGCGGCCGACGCCGGTCTCATAGCCCATCTTGACCACCAGGGTGGGAATCAGCGACACCAGGTCCGCGTTGCCGCAGCGCTCACCCAGGCCGTTGATGGTGCCGTGAACCATGCGCGCGCCGGCCCGTACGGCGGCCAGGGTGTTGGCCACCGCGTTGCCGGTGTCGTTGTGGCAGTGGATGGCGAGATGGTCGCCGGGCACATGCTTGACCACCTCGGTGACGATGGCCTCGACCTCGTGGGGTAATACGCCGCCATTGGTGTCGCACAGTACCACCCAGCGGGCGCCGCCGTCATAGGCCGCCTTGATGCAGGCCAGGGCGTAGTCCGGGTTGGCGGCATAGCCGTCGAAGAAATGCTCGGCGTCGAACAGCGCCTCCTTGCCGGCCTTGACCAGCAGTTCGATGCTGTCGCGAATCATTGCAACATTTTTCTCGGGTTCGACGCCCAGCACCTCGTCCACATGGAAGTCGGACGCCTTGCCGACCAGGCAGACGGCGGCCACATCGCTGTCAATCAAAGCGCGCAGGCCGGGCTCGTTGTCGGCGCTGCGCCCCGGCCGCCGGGTCATGCCGAAGGCGGTAAAGCGCGCCCGTGCCAGCTTGGGCGGGTCGGCGAAGAAGGCGTCGTCGGTTGGATTGGCGCCTGGCCAGCCGCCCTCGACGTAGTCGACACCGAGACGGTCCAGTTCCTCGGCCAGAACGACCTTGTCGTTGACGCCAAAGTCGACCCCCTGGGTCTGGCTGCCGTCCCTGAGCGTGGTATCGAACAGATAGATGCGTTCCCCGGTCATTAGCCCGCCCGCTTCCAGCGCGTGCCGTCGGCGCTGTCCTCAAGCACGATACCCTCGGCCAGCAATTCGTCGCGAATGCGGTCGGCGGTGGCAAAATCGCGGGCCACCCGCGCCGCTTCCCGCGCTTCAATCAGGTCGTCGATATGGCCGCTGCCGGTATCGTGGCCTTTGAACCATTCCTCGGCATCGTGGCCAAGCAACCCGAGTATTTCGCCGACCGCCAGCATGGCGCCCTTTATCTTGGCCCGTTCCATGGCGTCGGTCGCCTTGTTGGCAGCGGTGGACAGGGCGTAGAGCTCGGCCACGACCTTCGGCGTATTGAGGTCGTCTTCCAGCGCCGCCACGACAGCATCGGGCAAATCATCACCATCGGCATCGATGTCGCCAAGCCCGGCAAGCGCTGTATAGAGCCGGTCCAGGCTGGATTTGGCCTCGCGCACCCCGGCCGCGGTCCAGTCCAGCGGCTTGCGGTAGTGGGTACCGAGCATGAGCAACCGCGCCACCTCGCCACGGTCGCGGCCGAAGTCGGCCAGCACCTCGTCGACGTTGCGGAAGTTGCCCAGGGACTTGGACATCTTCTCGCCCTCGACGACCACGAAGCCGTTGTGCATCCAGTAGTTGGCGAAGGTTTCCAGCCCATCGTTGGCGCACAGGCTTTGGGCGCGCTCGTTTTCGTGGTGGGGGAAAATTAGGTCCTGGCCGCCGCCGTGAATATCGACGGGCACGCCCAGGTATTTCTCGCTCATGACCGAGCATTCGAGATGCCAGCCGGGCCGGCCCCGGCCCCACGGGCTGTCCCAGCCCGGCTGGTCTTCTGACGACGGCTTCCACAGCACGAAGTCGGCAGGACTCTTCTTATAAGGCGCCACCTCGACCCGGGCGCCGGCAATCATTTCCTTCTGGCTGCGCCGCGACAGGGCGCCGTAGCCGTCCATGGACGGCACGTCGAACAACACATGACCCTCGGCCTCGTAGGCGTGGCCTCTGGCAATCAGGGTCTCGGCCATGGCAACCATGCCCTCGATATGCTCGGTGGCGCGGGGCTCATGGTCCGGCGGCAAGGCGCCCAGGGCCACCATATCGTCCTGGAACACCTGGGTGGTGCCTGCCGTTATGTCGGAAATCGACCGCCCGCTCTTTTGGGCCGCCGCGATAATCTTATCATCCACGTCGGTAATGTTGCGCACGTAGGTGACGTTGCCCTTGCCGAAGATACGGCGCAGCAGGCGATACAGCACATCGAAGACGATGACCGGGCGCGCATTGCCAATGTGGGCCCGGTCATAGACCGTCGGCCCGCAGACGTAAATACCGACCCGCTCGGGATCGATGGGTACGAACTCGCGCTTGGCGCGCGCCTTGGTGTCATACAGGACGAGAGACACGGTAAGTCCCTTCCGGACTTGGATTTACGGCAACAAACCCGCAAAACCGGACCACCCCGGCTCGCAGGGCGACAAGGGGTAGCAGATTCCGCGATTCAGGCCAACCCCGTGGTTGGCGCCTATTCGCCGTAGCGGAAGCGGTTGGTAATCGGGTAGCGGCGGTCGCGGCCGAAGGCCCGGCTGGTAATCTTGACCCCGGGCGGGGCCTGGCGGCGCTTGTACTCGGCCAGGTCGAGCATGCGCGAGACCCGGCGTACCACGGTGGCATCAAAGCCCCGGGCGGCGATATCATCGATGCCATCCTCGTGCTCGATTAGATGCTTGAGAATGTCGTCGAGCTCGTCGTAGGGCGGCAGGCTGTCCTGGTCCAACTGGTCGGGGCGCAATTCGGCGGTCGGCGGCTTGTCGATGATGGCTTCGGGAATAACCCGTCCCTTGGGCCCGGCCGCGCCGTCCGGCCGCGATTGATTGCGCCACCGCGACAGCGCGAACACCCCCGTTTTATAGACGTCCTTGAGCACCGAATAGCCGCCGCACATGTCGCCATAGAGGGTCGCATAGCCCACCGACATCTCGGACTTGTTGCCGGTGGTCAGCACCATGTGGCCGAGCTTGTTGCTGATGGCCATGAGCAGCAGGCCGCGCAGCCGGGCCTGAATGTTCTCTTCGGTAACGTCGGGCTCGAGGCCGGCGAACATGTCCTGGAGCATGGTGTCGAAGGCGCCGACGCCGGGTTCAATAGGAACGCTGTCGAGGCGCACGCCGAGCAGCCCGGCGCACGCCGCCGCGTCGTCGAGCGAAGCTTGCGACGTATAGCGCGACGGCATCATCACACAATGAACCGCCTCAGCACCCAGGGCGTCCACCGCCACCGCTGCGCTGAGCGCTGAGTCGATACCGCCGGAGAGGCCGATGACCACACCCTTGAAGCGGTTCTTGGCGACGTAGTCGCGAAGGCCGGTGGTCATCGCCTGGTAGACCGCCGCCAGGCCTTCCTCGGGCTTGGCGATGGGACCTTCCTCGCAGGTCCAGCGGCCGTCATTGCCATCGCGCCACTGGGTCAGCGTGACCGCCTCGCGCCAGGCCGGGGCCTGAGCCCGCAGATTGCACGCGGCGTCGAGCACGAACGAGGCGCCGTCGAACACCAACTCGTCCTGGCCGCCGACCTGATTGACGTAGACCAGGGGCAATCCGGATTCCGTTATGCGCGCCACCGCCAGGTTAAGCCGGTCGTCGGGCTTGTCGGTCTCGAACGGCGAACCGTTGAGCACCATGAGAATTTCGGCGCCGGATTCCTCGAGGCATTCGGTGACGTCGGGGGCCCACATGTCCTCGCAGACCATGACCCCGAGCCGCACTCCCTTGAAGTCGAGAGGCCCGTTGAGCGGGCCGGCGGCGAACAGGCGCTTTTCGTCGAACACACCGTAGTTTGGCAGGTCATATTTCTTGCGGCTCGCCGTCACCGCCCCGTCATGAAGCAGGAAGGCAGCGTTATAGAGCGAGCCGTTTTCGCGCAGCGGCGCCCCCACCACCATGGCCGGGCCGCCGTCGCCGGTGGCCTCGGCAAGCTCGGCCATGGTGCGCTCCACAAGGTCCTGCAGCGCCGGCTTGAGCACCAGGTCCTCGGGCGGATAGCCAATCAGCACCAGCTCGCTGAACACCACCAGATCGGCGCCGCCCGCCGCCGCCTCGTCGCGCGCCGCCAGCAGCCGCGTCGCGTTACCCCCGACATCGCCGACGACGGGATTGAGCTGGGCCAGGGCAATGTTGAGACGGTCAGTCATGGAAGCCGGACAAAACTATTTCTTCAACAGGAACTCGCGGCCGAGCTTGACGTCGGGTTCGCCGTCGTAGGCGACGATGTCGGCGGTGGCGTACGTCTCGGGCCATTTTTCGGGCAGGAACGAGCCGGTGCCGACCACGTCGATGGGCGCGTTGACGCTGCCCATGACCTTGCACTTGGCGGCGTTGAATCCTGAACTGGCGACGATTTTCACGGCCCCAAAGCCGTTCTCGTCGAGGCTTTGGCGCATGTGGTAGATGGCGGCGGCGGTCACGCCGGTGCCGACCAGCCAGCGCAGTTCGTCCTCAGTGCGGTAATGACGCACGCCCTTGGGCACATGACGCTCGAGCACCGCATAGGACGAGGCCATGTCGAGCCCCTCCACATAACGCCCACCGTGGGTATCGAGGCGCACGGACAGGCGGCCTTCGGCGGCTAGTTCGGGAAACCGCAAGCAAACCACCAGGGCATCGGCAATCTCCTGGCCGTAGTAATCGACCAGCACCGTGAGGTTGTCGCCAGGGAAAGTCTCAGCGAACATTTCGGCGGCGCGTAGCGTCGTGCCGGCATAGCCGATCAGCGCGTGCGGCATGGTCCCCAGGCCGCGTTCGTTGCCGAAGTAGTGGGCCGTGGCGTCAGTGGCGTTACCGATGAAGCCGATAGCCCCGGCGGCCTCGCGGGCGGCGGCGGAACCGACGCTGGCGCCGTAGGCCATCATGCCGGCCATGTCAGCGCCGGCGCAGTGGCGGGCGTCCATAGCGAGGAATCCGCTTTCGGGCATCGCTGTGCACATTTCGAACGCGTTGTAGGCAGCGACGCAAGGCGCCCCCAACCACTGCAGAAATAGAGTCTCCAGGTCCACCAGGTCGACCATGGAACCGCTAATGTAGAGCAGCGGCTCACCTGCGCCGACCCATTCGCCCTCGCGGTAGTTGGCCTCGATGTGGAACTCGGTGCCACGCCGGCGGGCGGTATCCTCCAGCCACTCGACCATCAGTCGGGGTGCAAAACACACTGGTTGGCGCATGAAAATTGCGTAGGTCACCCGTTGGTCACCGAAGCGGGCGACGACTTTCTTGGTCTTGTTGAAATACTGATCGGTCAGACGCGCGACCGGATCGTCGCCATCACTGGCGAGTATTTCGTCGGGATCGGTTTTAGCGGGCCGCGACGTCATGTCATCGGTCTCGGGCAGTGGTTGCCCGCATGGCGGCCTTAAGAGGCGGCCGCCATGCGGGCGACTTCCTGCCGCTCCTTTTTCAGGGCGCCGGCAATGAGAAACGCCAATTCTAGCGCCTGAGAGGCATTGAGCCGGGGATCGCAGTGGGTGTGATAGCGGTCCGACAGACTGCGCTCGGTAATGTCCTGGGCGCCGCCGATGCACTCGGTGACGTCCTGACCGGTCATTTCGAAGTGAACGCCGCCGGCATGGGTGCCCTCGGCCTGATGAACCGCGAAGA
>JAYZAP010000211.1:0-5535 GCA_036339655.1 Pseudomonadota bacterium
GGCAGGCTCAACATGAGGGTGCGATGGGGCCGAAGTTGAGGACGACAAGCCCACCGCCCTCGCCCCGAGGCGACTCACCGTCCTCATCCTGAGCTTGTCGAAGGATGGCGACGGACAATCTCCCTACTTCAAAGACTTGGACGATATTTCGTAGATATTTCGTGAAAGCCCATCCTTGGCCAGGATGCGCTCCAACTGGCCTTTCATATGGCCTTGGCGACCCTCGTCGAAGCGCCGCCAGCGGCCCAGGGGCGTCAGTAGTCGGGCGCCGCCCTGGGGGTTAATGGCGTCGAGTTCGAGCACCCGGTCGGCGAGGAATTCATAGCCCGACCCGTCGGCCGCGTGGAAGCGCAGCGGATTGCCGTTGGCAAAGGCCCCGACCAGGGCGCGGACCTTGTTGGGATTGGTGATGGCGAAGGCCGGATGGTCGAGCAGTTCGGTGACCCGCGCCAGGGTATCGGGAAGCGACGAGATGGCCTGCAAGGCCATCCACTTGTCGGTGACCAGGGGGTCGTCGGCGAAGCGGTCGTAAAAATCGTCGAGCGCCGCTGTCCGTTCCGGGCCGTCCATGTCAATCAACTCACGGATGGCGGCGGCCCGGTCGGTCATGTTGTCGGCGGCGCGGTACTGACCCGACACCAGATCGGTCATTTCGTGGTCAGGGAGGTTGGCGAGGAACGACAGAGCCGCGTTCTTGAGCGCCCGGCGCCCGGCCTCGCCGGCTTCGGGACTGTAGGGCTGGTTGCTCTGGTTGCCGTGGTAGGTCTCGACCAGGGGTCGCTTGAGGTGTTCGGCGACAGCACGGCGCAAGCCTTCCCGCGCTCGGTGAATGGCCTCGGCGTCGATAACATCCATGCGTTCGGCAATGTAGCCTTCACCCGGCAGTGTCACCGCCAGGGCGGTGAAGGCCTTTTCCATGGTGTCGTCGGCCAGGGTTTGGCCGAGGGCATCGATGAAGCCACGGTCGAAGCTCGGCTCGTCCCCGGCTTGAATTGCCGAGACTCCAGCCAACAGCAAATCTGTGGCGAATTGCTGGCCCGCCTCCCAGCGACTGAACGCGTCCGAATCGTGGGTCATGAGGAAGGCGTGGCTCTTCGCCGCCGCCCCCGCCTGTTTGACATTGACCGGCGCCGAGAATCCACGGTTGAGCGACACTGCCGTGGGCGCCCCCGCGCAAGGAAAGCGGAAAGTTTGGCGCTCTTCGGTCACGTTGATGATGCCGCCACTGACGTCGTCGAGCGCCATGTCGCGACCCTGGTCATCGAGCAGGCCGATGGCCAGGGGGATGTGCATGGGCGCCTTGTCCTTCTGGCCGGGCGTCTCCGGGCAGTGCTGGGAGATGGTCAGCTCGAAGACCCCGCCGTCCGCGTCGTAGCAGCTCTCGACCTTGATTTCGGGTGTGCCGGCCTGGCTGTACCACAGCTTGAACTGAGCGAGGTCGGCGTCGTTGGCATCGGCCATGGCGGCGACGAAATCATCGCAAGTCACGGCGGCGCCGTCGTGGCGCTTGAAGTACAGCCGCATGCCCTTCTGAAAGCCGTCCTCGCCGAGCAGGGTATGCATCATCCGGATGACCTCGGCGCCCTTCTCGTAGACCGTGGTGGTGTAGAAGTTGTTGATTTCGATGTAGGCGGCGGGGCGCACCGGATGGGCCAGCGGGCCGCCGTCCTCGGGGAACTGGTGGGCCCGCAGCATCCGGACGTCGGAGATGCGCTTGACCGGCCGCGAGCGCATGTCCGACGAAAACTCCTGGTCGCGAAACACTGTCAGGCCTTCCTTGAGGCTGAGCTGGAACCAGTCGCGACAGGTCACCCGGTTGCCGGTCCAGTTGTGGAAGTACTCGTGGGCGACGATGGCCTCGATGTTGGCGTAGTCGGTGTCGGTGGCGGTTTCGGGATTGGCCAGGATGTATTTGTCGTTGAAGATATTGAGGCTCTTGTTCTCCATGGCGCCGATGTTGAAATCGCTGACCGCGACGATGTTGAACAGGTCGAGGTCGTACTCCAGGCCGAAGCGCTCCTCGTCCCAGCGCATCGACCGCTTGAGGGAATCCATGGCGTAGGCGCAGCGCTCGACCTTGCCGTGCTCGACGAAGATGCGAAGCGCCACCTGGCGGCCCGAGCCGGTGGTGTAGCTGTCTGAGAAGCACGCCAAATCGCCGGCCACCAGGGCGAACAAGTAGCACGGCTTGGGAAACGGGTCGTGCCAGGTCGCCAAGTGGCGACCGCCGCCCAGGTCCGCCTCGGCGGTCAGGTTGCCGTTGGACAGCAGCACAGGACAGACCGCCTTGTCCGCCCGAATAGTCGTAGTGTAGACGGTCATCACGTCAGGCCGGTCGGGAAAGAAGGTAATGCGGCGAAAGCCCTCGGCCTCGCACTGGGTGCAGAACACGTCGCTAGAGACATAAAGGCCATCGAGCTTGGTGTTCTCCCGGGGCCTGATTTCGGTCTCGATGTCCAGAACGAACGCCGCCGGCGGCGCTTCGATGGTCAGGCTGTCGCCGGTCAGGACATAATCGTCCGGTCGAAGCGCGCGGCCGTCCAGGGCGACCGAAATCAACTCCAGCTCCTCGCCGTCGAACACCAGGTGACCGCCACCGCCCTCGACTGCCCGCATCGCGAGCCGCGATTTGACACGGGTGGTATCGGCGCCAAGGTCGAAATCGAGCGCCACACTGTCGATGGCGTAGGCCGGCGGCTGGTAGTCCGCCAGGCGGATCGTCTTGGGCTGAATAGTGGTCATGGTCGCTCTCTAAATCACCGGGCGCAGACTATCATACCCAACGCCCGGGTAAATTGATTGCTCGCCCCCCTGGCCTCCCCGTATTGTCCGGTCCAACGGAGACACCATGGCTGACGACACCATTGCGCGACCCTATCTGTTGGTCCTGGGCACCGCCCCAGACAACCTGTGGGCCAAGACCGCCCATGGCGTCGCCCATTGGCGGCCCGAGTGGTGTGTCGGCCAGTTCGGCCTCGACGGCTGCACCGCTGATGTGGGTCTCGAAAACTTGACAATCGACGAGGCGGTAGCGCGCGGCGCCAAAACCCTGGTCATTGGCGTGGCGCCCCACGGCGGAATTCTGCCGCCCGGCTGGAGCGATACTCTCATCGCCGCCCTTGCCGCCGGGCTCGATATCGCCGCCGGGCTCCACACCCGCCTCACCGAGGTTCCCGAAATCGCCGCCGCCGCCAATCGCCATAGCCGCCGGCTTATCGACGTGCGCCACCCCAACCGCGACTTCGACCTGGCCAGCCCCGACATCCGCCCCGGCAATCGCCTGCTGACCGTCGGCACCGACTGCTGCGTCGGCAAGATGTTCGCCGCCCTGGCCATCGAGCGGGAAATGCGCGGGCGCGGCATGAACGCCGATTTCCGGGCCACCGGCCAGACCGGCATTTTCATCGCCGAACGCGGCGTCTCGGTGGACGCGGTAGTCTCCGACTTTCTGTCCGGCGCGGCGGCCTGGCTGACGCCGGCCAACGAGCCCGACCACTGGGACGTGGTCGAGGGCCAGGGCTCGCTGTTCCACGTGTCCTACGCCGGGGTCAGCCTCGGCCTGCTCCACGGCAGCCAACCCCATGCCCTGGTGCTGTGCCACGACGCCGGCCGCGATTGGAACGACGATTTCCCCGAGGTCAAGCTGCCGAGCCTGGAGGACTGTGCCACCGCCAATCTGGCCGCCGCCCGGATTTCAAACCCGGATGTTCGCCTCGCCGGCATAGCGCTCAACACATCGGCCCTGGCGCCCGACGACGCCAAACGCGTCCTGGCCGATGCCGAAGACCGGCTCGGCGTGCCCTGCGCCGACCCGGTGACCACCGGCATGGCCGCCATTGTCGACGGGTTGCAATAGAGCCATGCGTCAGATGACCGTGCGGCCCGAATCCTGGCCTGTCA
This sequence comes from Pseudomonadota bacterium, assembly GCA_036339655.1. Classification (GTDB taxonomy): domain Bacteria; phylum Pseudomonadota; class Alphaproteobacteria; order JAAXGF01; family JAAXGF01; genus JAYZAP01. The sequence continues at coordinate 3,901 of JAYZAP010000211.1, forward strand.
CCGTTCCCTTCGTCATATCGAAGTTCTCCTGCACCACTGCCGAGTTGGTGGTGGTCGAACTTCGCCAGGACGGCGTGGTCGGGCGCGGCGAGTGCGAACGCACCGACGCCTTTGAGCCCTATCCCGACGTGGTCGCCGCCATCGAGGCCGTGCGCGGCGACATCGAAGAAGGCGCCAGCCGTCTCGACTTGCAAGAGTTGATGCCGTCGGGCAGCGCCCGCAATGCCATCGACTGCGCCCTGTGGGACCTGGAGGCCAAGACCACCGGCAAGCCTGTCTGGCAAATTGCCGACCTCGAGGCGCCGGTGTCCGCCGTCACGGTCTTGACCATCAGCCTGGGCAGCCCGGAAGACATGGCCGCCGCCACCAGGGCCGCCGCCGAGTGCCCTGTCCTCAAGCTCAAGCTCGGCGGCGACGGCGACATCGCGCGGGTCCGGGCGGTGCACGCGGTGGCGCCCCGTGCCCGCCTGTCGGTCGACGCCAACGAGGCCTGGTCCACGGATATGGTGCTGCCTTACATCGACGCCATGGCGGCGCTGGGGGTCGAGATGGTCGAACAGCCCCTGTCCATCGCCGACCAGGGCTATCTCGCCACCGTCGAACGCGCCCTGCCGGTGGCCGCCGACGAGAGCTGCCGCGACCTGAGTTCATTGGAAAGCATCGAAGGCTGCTACGACCTCATCAACATCAAACTCGACAAGACCGGCGGCCTGACCGAGGCCCTGGCCCTGGCCCAGGCCGGCCGCGACGCCGGCCTCGGCATCATGGTGGGCTGCAACCTGGGCACCTCCCTGGCCATGGCGCCGGCCATGATGCTGGCCGGCCAGGCGCGCTTCATCGACCTCGACGGCCCGCTGTTGCTGACCGAAGACCGCGCGCCCGGCCTGACCTTCGAGGGCAGCACCATCCATCCCCCCGAGCCCGCCCTATGGGGCTGATTGCCGGAGTCCGATTATGAGCGACCGACACGACCCCGTCCTGCGACGCGCCGCCGAGCTCGCCATTGACTATCTCGACCACCTGCCCGAGCGCCCGGTCGGCCCGCCGGTTGACCACGGCGCCCTGGTGGCTACCCTGGGGCGGCCCCTGGCCGACGACGGCGCCGACCCGGTGACGGTCATCGAGCAACTGGCGGCCGACGCCGACGCCGGCATCGTCGCCGCCGTGGGGCCGCGCTACTTCGGCTTCGTCCACGGCGGCGCCGTGCCCGCCGGGGTGGCGGCCGACTGGCTGGCCACCACCTGGGACAACACCGCCGGCATGTATATCGGCTCGCCCGCCGCCGCGGTCATCGAGCAGACCGCTGCCAACGGGCTGGTCGAGCTTTTCGGCCTTGCGGCCGACGGCCGCGACATCAGCACCGGCTTCACCACCGGCTGCAACATGGCGAACTTCACCGGCCTGGCGGCGGCCCGCCACGCCCTGCTGGCGCGGGCCAACTGGGACGTGGAAACCCAGGGGCTGTTCGGCGCGCCGGTCCTCACCGTGGTGGTCGGGGCCGAGGCCCACGGCTCGGTCTTCGCCGCCCTGCAGATGCTCGGCCTGGGGCGCGAGCGGGTCACCCGCATCGCCGCCGACAGCCAGGGCCGCATGCGCCCCGATACCCTTGAAGCGGCCCTCGACAAGCTCGACGGT
>JAYZAP010000212.1:0-4838 GCA_036339655.1 Pseudomonadota bacterium
GTGTATGGCGCGCCCTTGCGAATGGAGACGTGGCGCGAGCCTACCACAATACGGCCACGCGGCGCTTCACCACGGGCGCCATTCCCTATACGGTCGCCCGACGATGTGGGTGGTTTGGGGGAGACAGATCATGGGCAGCGAACAGCCGGAATCGGGCAACGCCGCGCTTCTTGATGTTGCCGGGCGTAGCCTAGCTGGTGGCGGGCTTGGCTCCTCGGGGTTGAGCGGCGACAGCGACTTCATTTTCGATCATGGCAAGGGCGCGCGCATCTGGGACGCTGACGGCATCGAATACATCGACTATGTGGGCGGCGCCGGGGCGCTGATCCTGGGCCACGCGCATCCGGCGGTAGTCGCCGCCGCCCAGGACCAGGTCGCCCGCGGCATGCATGTCTACGGGGTGATCAACGCCGCCGCCGTGGATCTTGCCCGGCGCCTGGTCGAGCAAATTCCCTGCGCCGAACGGGTCATTTACGCGACCACCGGCTCCGAGGCCACCGCCTATGCTATGCGCTTCGCCCGCGCCCATACCGGCCGCGACAAGATCATGAAATTCGAGGGCGGTTACCACGGCGCCCACGACTGCGCCCTGGTCTCCATGTACCCCCAGAACCTGTCCAACTATCCCGAAGGCCAGGCGGATACCGGCGGCCAGCCCGCGGCAACCCGCTCGACCATGCTGGTGTCGCCCTACAATGACGCCGACACCGTCGAGAAACTGGTGGCTGAAAACAAGGGGGAAATGGCCGGTATCATCGTCGAGTGCGTCCAACGCATCGTTCGCGCCGACCCCGGCTTCCTCGCCGCCCTGCGCCGAATTTGCGACGACAACAACATCGTCCTGATCTTCGACGAGGTGGTGACCGGGTTCCGCCTCGCCCCCGGCGGCGGCCAGGAATACTTCGGCGTCATCCCCGACCTCGCCACCTACGGCAAGGTTATCGGCGGTTCCGGGCCGCTGTCCTGTGTCGCGGGCCGGGCCGAAATCATCGACCTCGCCGACCCGGCGCGCAAGGGCGAGCCTGACTACGTCTTCGTCAACGGCACCCTCCACGGTAATCCAGTGGCGGCGGCGGCGACCCTGGCAACTCTCGATGAGCTGGCGCGGCCCAATAGCCACGCCCGCCTCAACGCCTACGCTGACGACTTTTGCCGCGAGGCCCAGAAGGTGCTCGACGCCCGAGGTGTCGCGGCCGTGGCGTGCAATACCGGATCTCTGTGGCAGATCCTGTTCATGGCGGCGCCGCCCAGCAATCACGCCGACATCTTGGCCGGCGACGGCGACGCCATGCGCCGGCTCGATGCCGAACTACTCAAACGCGGCCAATACAATATCCCCGGTGTGCGCCGCTTCTTCTCTCTGGCCCATGGCGAACGCGAGGTGGAAGAAACCCTGAAAGCTCTTGATGAATCTTGCCGGGCAATTGCCTGACCGTTCGTTCGAAGGAATTCCTCGATGACCCGCGAACCGCGCTACGACATTCTTTTCGAGCCCGTCACCATCGGCCCCAAGGTGGCCCGCAACCGGTTCTACCAGCCCGGCCAGTGCAACGGCATGGGCCGGCAGCGGCCCCTGGGCCATGCCCGCATGCGCGGGGTCAAGGCCGAGGGCGGCTGGGCGGTAATTCATACTGAGCATTGTTCCATTCATCCCAGCGCCGACATGTTTCCCGAGATTGTCATGACCCTGTGGAACGATGACGACATACCGGTTCTGGCCCGGGCCTGCGACGAGGTTCACGCCCACGACGCTTTGTTCGGCGTGCAATTGGCCTATGGCGGCGGCTATGTGGCCAATCGCCTGGGCCGGGAAGTACCTATCGGCCCGCTGTCGCGGCCCGTAGGAGAACTCGAGCCGATTCAGGCGCGGGCGATCGAGAAATCCGATATCCACAATCTCCATGGCTGGTGGCGCGACGCGGTTCGCCGGGCGATCGTGGCCGGGGTCGACATCATCAACGTCAATTCCCAGTTTTCGGCCATCGCCTTTCACATGTTATCGCCGCGTAACCGGCGCGGCGACGAAAACGGCGGCAGCCTGGAGAACCGCGCCCGGCTGTTGTGTGAGCTGATCGACGTGACCCGCGAGGAGTCCAAAGGCGAGGTCGCCGTCACCGTGCGTATCATCATCGATGAGTTGATCGGCGCCAAAGGCCTTCAGGCCCATGAGGACGGGAAGGAGATCATTGAGTATCTCGCCGAGGTCCCCGACCTCTGGGATGTAATTGTCGGTACTTGGGAAGGCGATTCACCGACCTCGCGTTTCGCGCCCGAGAACATTCACGAGCCCTACATCGATTTTGTCAAGTCAGTGACCACCAAGCCGGTGGTCGGGGTCGGGCGGTTCACCTCGCCGGACACCATGGCGTCCCTGATCAAGCGCGGCGTGCTCGACATGATCGGCGCGGCGCGGCCGTCCATCGCCGATCCGTTCCTGCCCAGGAAGATTGAGGAGGGCCGGGCCGAGGACATCCGCGAATGCATCGGTTGCAACATCTGCGTCTCGAGCCATTTCCAGTCGGTTAACATCCGCTGCACCCAGAACCCGACCCAGGGCGAGGAATGGCGCCGTGGCTGGCACCCGGAGAACATCGCGCCCAAGGGTTCCGACAGCCCGGTGCTGGTGGTCGGCGCCGGCCCGGCCGGGCTCGAGGCCGCATGCTGGCTGGGTCGCCGCGGCTACCCGGTGACCCTGGCCGAGGCGACCACCGAACTTGGCGGCCGGGTGACCCGCGAAGCCAAGCTGCCGGGACTCGCCGAATGGGCCCGGGTACGCGACTGGCGGGTCGGCCAGCTCGACCGACTGAGCAACGTGGAGGTTTACCGAGACAGTCCCATGACCGCCGCCGACGTGCGCGAGACCGGGGCCCACCATGTGGTGCTGGCGACCGGCGCCCACTGGCGCAGCGACGGCGTCGGACGGGCCAACAACGACCCTGTGCCGGGGAGTGATGGCGGCAACGCCTTCTCGCCGGACGATATTATGGCCGGCCGGTTGCCCGAAGGACCGCTCGGTCAGTCAGTCGTGGTGTTCGACGATGACAGTTTCTATATGGGCAGTTCAATGGCCGAGGTGCTGGCCCGGGCTGGCATCGCGACAACGATCGTCGCGCCCGAACCTGAAATTGCCTCCTACACCCGCTATACCCTGGAGCACGAACGCATCGCCCGCCTGCTCGACGATCTCGGCGTCACCATGGTTACCCACCACAACCTGACCAATGTGTTGGCCGACCAAGTGACAATCGGCCACGTTTATACCGGCCGAGAGCGGACAATCGTGGCCAACGCGGTTATCATGGTCACGGCCCGGTTGCCCGACGATAGGCTCTATCACGAACTGATGGCCGATGCGGACGCCAACGTCCAGGCCGGGATCGCCTCAATCACGCGGATCGGCGATTGCCTGGCTCCCGGCGCCATCTTCCACGCTACCTACGCCGGCCACCGCTACGCCCGTGAACTTGACACCGATCCTTCGGACCGCCTATTTCGTCACGAACTGCCAGCGGTCGCCGCGTTCTGAGATAAATAGCGGTGGAGCGGCGCCTGGCTGTCGGGATCGCCGGCCTTCTCCATGTTGGCGAAGTCGATGGCCACCACCTCGTGGAGGGTGAGGAATTCTAGCTCGGGTAGGTCGGCCTTGGGCGCCATGCGCTCGAGATTATTGAAATCATCCACATAGCCGGGATAGCGGAATAGCATGTAGTCGACCAGCGCCATCCAGTCGTAGTCCTCGTGGCGCTCCACATGCGTCTTGCCGGTAGCCTTGAGTTCGGCTTCGCTTCGCGGCGTAAGGCCGTGCTTTTGCAGCAGCGGCACCACCGCCGCCGCGGCGTGGCTCTCGACCGCCGCCAGCAGGGCGAGCTTTTCTTTCTCAATCGGATCGCCGGCCAGATCGGCCAGGGCCGAGAAATAGGCCTCGCCCATGACCTCCGCCTCGTAGTAGTCGAGGAGGGTCTTGAGATATTCCTCGCTGGCCGTGGTTGCTTCGCTCATCATCGCTCCAAATCCGCGCATTGTTCGTCAATCACCTCGATCATGCGCTGGCGGTCCATGGTTCCGTAGTGCCCCGGATAGACCCGTTTGACAGGCAGTTGCCGCATGCGACGCAGGCTGGCGCAATAGCTTGCCGGGTCATCCGGCGGCCACGCCAGCCCGTGATTGCCGTCGTATAGCATGTCACTGGTGAACAGACTGCCCGTTTTTTCTTCCCAAATGGCCAGGCCGCCCGGTGCCCGTCCCGGTACATGGAGGACTTCCAACGTCCGGTCGCCGAGGTCGAAGCTGTCGCCGTCCTCAACCAGGCGGGTCGGCATGGCGCCGGAATTTTCGTAGTCCTCAACGCGATAGCCGGCCCACGGCAAGGCCCAAAGAGTGTCATCATTGAGGTAGTCATTGACCCCGTCTTCCTCGGCGTCGGGCGCCCCCAGGTCCGGGGCGTCGAGGGGATGGCAGGCCCGGTCGGAAAAGCTGTGCCAGCCACCGGCATGATCGTAGGAGGCGTTGAGCGCCACCGCTGTCACCGGCTTGCCGGCGACCGCCTCGACCAGAAGCGCCGGCGGAACAATTCCGCTGCCTGTATCGACCACCAGATCCCGCTCGCTGCCACGGACCAGCCACAGATCACCAACGGCATAGGAATCGATGTGGGATTCCCTGAACCTAAGGATGCCGTCCTCATAGGGTTCGATGGAATACCAGACTTCGGCGACCGGCTTCATTCGGTCAGCCCGGCCTTGCGCAGGCCATCAAGGAACGGGTTGAGGCCGTCGGGTTCCTTGGTCGGCAGGGGTTCGATGAGGTAGGCGAGAGTCATGTCCGGCTTTTCCTTGAAT
>JAYZAP010000213.1:0-3177 GCA_036339655.1 Pseudomonadota bacterium
TAAAATAGCCCGCGAAATGACAGGCGCACCATACTAGCGGGGGGTATCATTAGTCCCTGTCCGATTGCCCCCCTTGCTCGATATGGAGCGCTGGGGCGATCAAGATCGACTAAGCGGCACGTAAGAACCTAGCTGGGTCGCTGGGGTGGGCGAGACGTGGCTTGGATTGCGCCGAAGGGCAGCCACTATGTGGGGCTACGTGTGGGGCCGATATTCATTGATCGACAAAAACGCAATTATATCAATATAGTACGGAATAAACTGGTCGGGGAGAGAGGGTTCGAACCTCCGACCTCCGCGTCCCGAACGCGGCACTCTACCAGGCTGAGCTACTCCCCGACAGGGAGCGAGGGTGCATCATATAACCTCTTCACCCCATGGCTGCAAGCGGTGTTGCCCGGTTCTCTGGCCAGGGGCCGGCGGGCCCCCTATGGTCGGCCCTGGTTCAGTGCTTTGGAGGGAATGCCATGCCGTCGCCGATCATCGATTTTCGAGTGCGCCTGCCCGTTGAACTGGGGCCGAAACTGGAAACCCCACCGGAGATTAGCGGGCGCTACGATGAGGTTCTCGACATCTCGACCAAGAGCGCCGCCAGCCTCGAAGACCTGTTGGCCGCCATGGACGCCACCGGCGTCGACCATGCGGTGGTTCACGGCGAATACGAGTTCGGCGACCCGGCCGACGAGTTGAACCAAGCCGTGGCCAGACTTGTCGCCGACCATCCCGAGCGATTCATCGCCGTCGGCACTGTTTCCATGGCGCCCTACGACATTATGCGCGCGGTCGAGCAGATCACCCAGTGCGCCGAGGCCGGCATGGTCGGCATCACCATGGAGCCGTCGTTCTTTCGCATGGCCATCAACGAGGGGCGGCTCTACCCGCTCTACGCCAAGGCGGCCGAACTGGGGCTCATGGTTTGCGTCCACACGGGCATCAACTACGGCGTCACCCATCCGATCCGCAATGACCACCCGCTGCAGCTCGACGATGTCGCCTGCGATTTTCCCGATCTCACCCTGATTGCCTGCCACGGCGGATGGCCCTGGGTTGCCGAAATGGTCGCGGTGGCGCGCAAGCATCCCAACGTCTACATGGAGTTTGGCGGCCTGGCGCCCAAATACATCGGCGCCCCGGGCAGCGGCTGGGAGGTCATGTATCGCTTCATGAACAGCGTCCTCGCCGGTCAGGTATTGCATGGCACCGACTGGCCGGTCATGGCGATGGACCGCTCCCTCGATGAATGGCGCGGCCTCAGCCTCAAGGACCATGTATTGGAAGCCCTACTCGGCGGCAATGCCGCTCGGTTGTTAGGACTTGATTAGAAGAATTCTTTCAGCCCGCGACTGCGGGTCGCCGACCTTTCGGCGGGAGCCGGCGTGGCAATTGAACGCGCTTTCCAAAGAGTCTAATGCGCCCGTTCGATGGCGAAGCTGACGACATCCTGGAGGATCAATTTTTCGTCGCTGTCGGGGAAGATGGCGAGGCTGTCGCGGGCCATGGCGCCGTAGTGGCGGGCCCTCTCGATGGTGTCGGCCAGGGCGCCGTGGCGCTGCATCAGACCCATGGCCCGGGCCAGGTCGTCATCTCGTTGGTCGCCTCCTTCCAGGGCGCGGCGCCAAAAGTCGCGCTCGTCGTCGCTGCCCCGGCGGAACGCGAGGATGATCGGCAGGGTGATCTTGCCGTCGCGGAAGTCATCGCCCACTGACTTGCCGAGTTCCGCCTCGCGGGCTGAATAGTCGAGCACGTCGTCGGCAAGCTGGAAGGCGATACCCAGGTTCTCACCGTAGGTATCCAGCGCCTCCTCCTCGACCGCCGGGCGGTCGGCAACCACGGCGCCGATGCGGCTGGCGGCGGCGAACAGGGCGGCGGTCTTGCCCCGCACCACGTCCAGGTGGGCGGCCTCGCTGGTCTCGGTGTCGTTCGACGTCATCAACTGCAGGACCTCACCCTCGGCGATGATCGCGGCGGCATCGGACAATATTTTGAGCACCTTGAGGGAGCCGTCGGCGACCATGATCTGGAACGAGCGGCTGAACAGAAAGTCGCCGACCAACACGCTGGCCTTGTTGTCCCACACCGCGTTGGCGGTGGCGTTGCCGCGGCGCAGCGCACTGTCGTCGACCACGTCGTCGTGGAGCAGGGTGGCGGTGTGAATGAACTCGACCGCCGCGGCGAGATGGATATGGCGCTCACCGGTGTAGCCGCAGAGCCGTGCCGCCGCGAGGGTCAGCATGGGCCGCAGGCGCTTGCCGCCGGCCGCGATAATGTGACCTGCAAGCTGCGGGATCAGCGATACCTGGCTGTCCATGCGGTCGAGGATGACCCGGTTGACCTCGTTGAGCTGGTCGGCCACCAGGGCATTGAGACGGTCGAGCGTCGGGCGCGGTGAACGTCTGCGTTCGGCGTCGAAATCGACAACCAGCGACAAATTAGCCTCCTTTGTTTCCGGGTCCCCACCCGGCGTGGGCCCTCTTGACGTATTGCGGCCACTGGAGCGAGCATAGGCGCGAACCGTATTTTAACAGAGTAGGGGGCCGGGGAAAGCCGTTTCGCCATGGTCGAATTGTTGCGCACCAACGACCCGGTCCGCCTGTCCTGGGTCATGGCCCTGCTGGCCGACGCGGATATCGAATCGGTGGTGTTCGACAACCACACCAGCATCGTCGAGGGCAGCATCGGCGCCTTGCCGCGCCGCCTGATGGTCATTGCCGATGACCTGTCTCGCGCCCGCTACGTGCTCGACAGCGCCGGCGAGGCCTACGACGGGGCACTGGCCCATGATTGACCACTCGATACCAGTGGTCATTTTGACCACTGGTAAGCGCGACTGCGCGTCGCCGACCGTTCGGCGGGAGCCTGCGTGGCGATTGAACGCCCATCGGTCATGCTTAATGGCCGATGGTATGAAGCTATGACCGACGACTTCACTGAAGACAGCCTGCTCGGCGGCCGGGTTATCCTGCGCCAGCCGGCCGAAGGCTATCGCGCGGCGATCGACCCGGTGCTGCTGGCCGCCGCCATACCGGCGGCGGACGGCGAGAACGTGCTCGATGTGGGCAGCGGCGTCGGCGCCGCCTCGTTGTGTCTCGCTGCCCGGGTCGAGGGCTGCCGCTTGTTCGGTGTCGAAATTCAGCGCGACTTGGTGCGCCTCGCGGTCGACAATGCAGCGCTCAACGG
>JAYZAP010000214.1:0-4076 GCA_036339655.1 Pseudomonadota bacterium
GTTCTTGATGGTCAGCGGTTGGAACAAGGCGTCATACACCGCCATGGCACTCTCCCCCGAACTCACAGGTCCTTGCACACGCGCATGGCATCAAACATGGCGGCGTGGACGTTGCGGCCGGCCCAGGCGTCGCCGATCCGGTAGAGGAAAAACGTGGCATCCGGGTTGTTGTCGATGGCCTGGGCGCGATACTCGGCCAGGGCATAGAGGTCCATTTCGCCGAGATTGCGTGACCGCGGCTTGAGGGCCAGATAGAGGTCGTCGTTGGGCACGGTGCCGTAGTCGCCGATAACCTGATCGACCACCCGCTCTTCGATGATCTCGCGGTACATGTTCTCGAGCACGGCGACCAGCTTGTTGCCCTCGGTACGGATCGCCGTTAATTGCCGGTCGACGGTGAGTTTGACGCCCAGCCCGTAGAGCTCACTCATATGTGCCGCCAGATTGACCTTGCCGACTTCGGTGCCGTGGGCGTAGTCCGGGGTGGCCAATTCGACCGTGCTGCCCTGGCTCGCGGCGAACTGGGCGCAGCTCAGACTGCCGTGGCCGCCGGTCTCGTCGATGAGCAGTATCTCATCGCCCGGTTCGACCTGCCCGGCGAGAATATCCCACACCGTGGTGGCCAATTCCGCGCCCTCGAAATGGCCGACCACGGGCACCCCGCCGGTGGCGATGACGATCACATCGGGCTTCCCGGCCAGGACGTCGTCCGCATCGGCCAGCGCGTTCAGGCGAATATCCACGCCCAGGGTTTCGACCTGCCCGGCGAGCCAGTCGACGATGCCCGACAGGTCGCGCCGCCAGGTGCCCTTGGAGGCTAGATTGAGCTGGCCGCCGAGCGCCGTACCAGCCTCGAACAGCACCACCGAATGGCCGCGAGAGGCCGCGACCCGGGCGGCTTCGAGGCCGCCGGGTCCGCCACCGACCACGGCGACACGGCGTGTCGCGCCCGATGTTCTGGCGATGTCATGGGACAGGTGTTTTTCCCGCCCCGTGACCACGTTGTGCATGCACATCGCCCCGTCGGACGTGGCAACCCGGTCGATGCAGTAGGTGGCACCGACGCAGGGCCGGATATCGGCCTCGCGGCCCTGGCGCAGCTTGTCGACGTGGTGCGGATCGGCGATGAAGGCGCGGGTCATGCCGATCATGTCGATACGCCCCCGATCGACCGCGTGGGCCGCGGTGGCAGCGTCGGTGATACGGGTTGCATGGAACACCGGCATGTCGATCCGGTCCTTGACCGCCGTGGCCAGGTCGAGATAGGGCACCGACGGATACTGCATGGTCGGATACATTTCGTGGGTCGACTTGTAGTCGGCCGAGCGGCCACCGACGACGCTGACGAAATCAACCAGTCCGCTCGCCGCATAGGTGCCGGCGATCTCGACGCAGTCCCCGATGGTCAGGCCGCCCTTGGTCATTTCGTTGGCCGAAAGGCGCATTCCCATCATGTAATCGTCGCCGACCGTGCGGCGCGCGTTGGCCAGAACCTCGAGCCCGAGACGCATGCGATTCTCGAGCGACCCGCCGTAGTCGTCCTCGCGCAGGTTGGTCAGCGGCGACCAGAACTGACCGATGATGCTGGGCGGAATACAACTGATCTCGACACCATCGACACCGGCCTCGCGCACCCGGCCGGCGGCGGCCGCGAAATCCCGCACCATGCGGGCCAGGTCGTGATCCTCCATGGCCGCCGGAAAAGCCCGATGGACGAGTTCGCGGCGAACCGACGGCGCGTAAACCGGCAGCCAGTTGCTCTCGTCCCAGCGCTCGCGGCGGCCGCCGTGGGTAAGCTGCACCGTGCAGGCGGCGCCGTGTTCCTTGACCGCCTCCGCCATGCGCCGCAAGTCCGGTATGATGGCGTCCGTCGAGCCGTTCAACTGGCCGTAGTAATAGGCGCTTTCCACCGAAACCGTGGTGGCGCCGCCGAACTGAACCAGGCCGACGCCGCCCTTGGCCTTTTCTGCCTCATAGAGCACATATTTGTCGGTCGTCCGGCCATCGGACGCATAGCTTGGCTGGTGGCTGGTGCTGAGAAAGCGGTTGCGGATGGTGACATTCTTGATGGTCAGTGGCTGGAATAGGGCATCGTAGGCCGCCACGGCGCTAAGCCTTCTTCTTGAGCAGTTCCAGGCCGGGCCCGAGCCGTTCGATGGCCGCCGTCGAAATTTGGTCGACGCTGATCTGGACCTGGGCGATGCCCTCGCGGCGGTAGGCCCGCAGTCCCTCGGCGAACACCTCGGGCTCACCGCTCAGGGGCTCGAACGGCTCGTAACTGTGGCCGGTCGGCAACGAGTTCCACCACGGATTGGCGGCGTCGGCTTCGGCGGTCAGCACCGTCACCGTTCGCTCCAGGGTCGCCGGGTCGCGGCCGACCTCGGCGCAGGCCTCGTCGATGCGTTCGCGCAACGGCGCCACGCCGAGCGGGCTGTTGTTGGTCGAGGTCCAGTAGGCGTTCCACATGTCGGCGTATTTCGCCGTCAGCCGGAGCATCTTGTGGCCGGTGGTGCCGATCATGACGGGCGGGCCCTCGGGCCGGGGGCCGCGCGGCCGAAGTACGCCGTCCCGGGCCTCGTAATATGTGCCGACGAAATCAATCTCGCCGTTGCGCAGCAGGCCGTGGACAATCTGAAGCGCTTCCTCGAACCGGGCAAAGCGGTTGTCGTAGGGATAGCCGAAGGCGCGGTACTCGACCTTGTGATAGCCGGCACCGACACCGAGGATCAACCGCCCGCCGCTGATTTCATCGACCGTGTCGGCGATCTTGGCCAGCAGAGCCGGATTGCGGAAACCCATGCCAAGGACTAGGTGGCCCAATTCCACGGTCTTGGTGCTGGCGGCGATGGCCGACAGCATAGCCCAGGATTCTCGGTTGCCGTTGGGCTCGGCATTGCCTTCGTAGTGATAGAGCAGGTGGTCGTCGACCCAGATTGAATCGAACCCCACGTCCTCGGCCGCCATGGCAATATCGCGGAGTTCGGCCCAGCCCAGGCCGGTCCTGTCGCTCATGGGCAAATCGAGCCCCACCTTGATGCGGTCTTGTGTGCCAGCCATCGTCAGTCCCATCCGATTTCGAACCTTGAGAGAACCACTCTACGACGACCGCGAAGGGAATTCATAGGGTGTGCATGGAGCCCTGTTCCGCGGCACGCCCGAACCATTGGGCGGCCGCGGTGAGATCGCGGCCAATGCCCTGGCCCTTGAAATACAGCATGGCGAGGCCGAACTGGGCTTCCGCATGGCCGTTCTCGGCGGCGGGCAACCATTCTTCGTAGGCGACGGCATAGGCGCCGTCGATTTAGGCGATAAATTCACTGCCGAAATCGGCCCGCGTGGAACCCGCCAACCCCGCGAAGGCGGCCAGCAAAAACACGCCGATCCGAACAGCCGATTTACCCATTTCGCAACCCCGGCAAAGAGATGCGCCAGCTTACCCGATCAGCGATTTCGGTGAAACCTTGCACCCCCACCACGCCGGGGGTATGACGGTCGCCCCACACGGCAATTTTGACGAAAAGTTATGACCCTGCCGAACAGCGACCATCTGGCGGCCGAACTGTGCCGCATCGCCCACGCAGCGGGCGCGGTGATCATGACGTTTTACCGGGACGACATGGCGATCCGGTCCAAGGCCGACGCATCGCCGGTGACCGACGCCGACGAGGCCGCCGAACGGCTGATAATCGACGCCCTCGGGGCCCTGGCGCCCGACATTCCCATCGTCGCCGAGGAACAGGCCGCCGCCGGACAGACCCCGGCCGTCGGCGACGGTCCGTTCTGGCTGGTCGACCCGTTGGACGGAACCAAGGAATTCATCAGCCGCAATGGCGATTTCACAGTCAATATCGCGCTGATCCGGGATGGCGTCCCGGTCGAAGGCGTGGTTCACGCCCCGGCCGTGCCGGTGACCTACTTCACTAAGGCAGGTGCCACCCACATTATTGAAAATGGCGGTGAATCGAGACCCGTCACCGTACGCAGCCCCGACCCCGACGGCCTGATCGCAGTGGTCAGCCGCTCCCATCATTCGGCCGAGACCGACGATTTTCTCATCGGTTATACGGTGAAGGTCG
>JAYZAP010000215.1:0-8690 GCA_036339655.1 Pseudomonadota bacterium
GCCGCCGTAGGGCGTCAAGCAGGGTCGGGCCGGCTGACAGGCCGGGCGCGGTATGAATCGTCGCACTGCGGTAGGTGGCGGTGGCGGGGTCGCGCACCCGGGTCCGAAAATCCGCCAAATCCTCGCGCCGAAGCGCACAGCCGGCGCGCTGCGCATCGCTGTCGATTTTGGCCGCGATTTCGCCCGAGTAGAAGTCGTCGGGCCCCGCCACGGCGAGCCGTTTCAGGGTCGTGGCGAGAGCGTCAAGACTGACCAGCGGCATGCCACCGTCATAGCTCGCCGCCGGTGGATGGCCACCGGGCAGGTAGACCTCGGCGAGATCAGGGTAGCGTGCGATGATCGTCATTTCGTGAGCGATGATCATGGTCGCATACCAGTCGATCCACATACCGCGTTCAGCCAACCAGGCGGCCGGCTCGACCGACTCGCGCCACGACCGCGTACCGAATTCCTTGAGCAGCGTCGCCATCCCCGACACCACGGTCGGTACGCCGACCGAATAGGGTCCGATGAAGTTGCGGTCGTCGATCACCTCCGGCCAGCCGAAGCCGTCGTCGCTGACCGCGCCGGTCAGGGGATAGTCGTCGGGGTTGACGCCGCGCGGCGCCACCGTGCCGAAATCGATCGATGAGACCTTGCGCGTCGTGGCATCGAATACCTGTACGAAGCCACAACCGCCGAGCCCGCTGTTCCACGGCTCGACGATGCCGATTGCGAAGCTCACGGCGACCGCAGCATCGGCCGCGTTACCCCCGGCGCGCAGCACCTCGGCACCGATTTCCGAGGCCTCATAATGATTGGTGGCAACCAGCCCGCCGCGGCTCGAAACCGCCGGCTTGCCGACCACCCACTGCTCCGTGATGTTCTCCGATGTCACCATGGTCCGGGTCGTTCCCTCCTCTACTCGATACGGGCGATGAAGTCCCGCATCAGCGCGACGTACTCGTCGCGCTTCTCGGCGAAGGCCATGTGGGAGGCGTCCTCAATCACCGCAACCTCGGCGCCCGGCACCAGGGCGGCGTATTCGCGGCAGGAATGGGGTGTCGCCTCGTCGAACTCGCCGCAGGTGAACAATGTCGGGGCCTCGATGTTATGCAGCCGTTCGCCACAATCGTAGTCGGTGAGAGTGCCGTTGGCGGTGAACTCGCTGGGTCCCCACATGGTGCTATAGCACTCAAGGTTGAGGGCGTCGAAGGCACGCAGCACATAGTCGGGCAACGGGTCCATGCGGCAACCGTGACGGCCGCTGAACACATCGACAGCCTCCTGGTAGGCCGGGTCGTCGGTGGTACCCGCCGCTTCGTGGTGATCGAGGGCGGCGCGGACCTCGACGGGAAGCTGATTGCGATAGGCGGTGTTGTCGGCGATCCAGCGATGGGTGTTGATCAACGGGCTCGACAGCACCAGACCGGCAAGGCCCTCCGGGCAGCCGATGGCGTATTCCGCCGCGATGGTTCCACCCCATGAGTTGCCAATGATAACAACTCGGTCGAGGCCCAGGGCATGGCGAACCGCGTCGACTTCGGCGACGAACCGTTCGACCCGCCAATTGGCCGAATCGCCGGGCCGGTCAGACTCGCCGGCGTCGAGCTGATCGTAAAAAACCATCCGCCGCTGATCGGCCAGATCAACCAGCGGCAGCATGTACTCGTGGCTCATGCCCGGCCCGCCGTGGATGCACAGCACCGGCACGGCGCCGTCATGCTGACTACCGTTTTCGCGATATCGCACCCGGCCACCCTCGACATCGATGGTGCCGGTCTTCTCCGCCGCTCGCGGCTCGTTCATTGGGCTATACTCAGTAGAATTTAATGGGCTGCGCCGTTGAGCATCTTGCCGGCGATCCACTGATACCAGCGCAGGATCGGCTCCTCCATCCAGCTCATGTAGCCCGGCGCGGCCTTGGCCGAGCGAACCCCCATGGCGATGTAGGGCATGCTCTCGCCGTCCTCGTCGAGCGGCCGGTTCGAATCGTAGGGTTCGCCGTCCGGGTCGCTACGGCTCAGTTCGCCGGGCGGCCTGACCGATCCCGCCCGGTAGCGCACCTGGTCGACGCCGACCGGCCACAAGGCATAGAAACCGGCGCCGCCGGGGTAGATCACGAAGGAGTTGGCCGGATGGATCATCAGGATGTCCAGGCTGGGTTCCGCCTGGCCCATGTCGCCCCGCTTCCACTGGGTCTGTTCAATGAGGTCGCGGCTGACCTCGCGATCGAGATCATAAGGCACCTGATAGCGTGTCCAGCAATCGCCGTAGGTGATGTTGGTGGTGTTATGGGTCGGAGAATAAGTCTGCAGGGTGTTCTTGTGGAGGCCCATGTGGTGGTAGCCCTCCATGTTGTTCTCGTTGAAGTTCTTCCAATTGCCCGGCCACACCTTGTCGTAGAGGTTGGTCATGCCCCAGTCACCGGGACATTTGTAGGGAGCGAATACCGGCTCCAGGGCTTCGAGTTTTGGCGCCAGCGGCGCGGCCTCGTCGTCCAGGTTGACCCAGATCAGGTCGTTCCAAATCTCAATCCGGAATTGCGGCAGGCAGATCTTGCTCTGATCGAAATCCTGGTGGCGCTCCATGTGAAGCGGCCGGGTGAGCTGGCCATCCAATTCGTAGGTCCAGTGATGATAGGGGCACTGGAACCGGCTCGCGTTGCCGCTCTCGCCGGGTTTCACCACCAGCATATAGCGGTGGCGGCAAACCGTGGACAGCGCCCGAACCTCCCTATCCTGGCCGCGCACGATCATCAGTGGCTCGCCGATCAGCTCGACCGTAAAAAAGTCGCCGGGATTGCGGATCTCGGACACGTGGCCGACGTTGATCCATTCCTTCTTCCAGATGGTCTCAACCTCGAGATCGAAGAACGCCTTGGAGGTGTAGTGACCCGGTTCCATGGTGCGCATGCGCTCAACCGGCAGATCGAGATAGCCCTTGAGCGATCCCAGCAGGGTCGTCAGATTGGGTTCCATGATGTTCTCGCGACTGAATGTTACGGGAGGTGACGGGCGACCTCGTCCTGGTTCGCCGCCAGGTAATCGAGATCGAAGCCGAACAGGCTGGCCGCGTTGCCGCACAGCACATGATGGGCGTCGGCCGGCGACAGCTTCGCCTTAATCTCGCCGATCGGCCGGCGGCTAAAGGGGAAGGTACCTTCGTCATGAGGATAGTCGTTGCCCCACATCAGGCAATCGCTGCCGGTGAAGCCGATGTTGTTAAGCGCCACCGGATCGTCGGAGATGGAAACGGCGCCCTGGCGCAGGAAATACTCGCTGGCGCGCAGCGGCAGCTTTTTCATGGCGATGTAGCGGCGCTCCTGCAACTGGTCCATGGCCTGGAGCACCCAAGCGAGCCAGCCGCATTCGGATTCGGTGACCACGATCTTGAGATCCGGGTGACGCTCAAGCACGCCGGACCCGGTCAGTTCGATGATGGGCGACATGCCGGATGCCAGCCCGAGCACGGTACCGAGCATTTCCTGGGTGCCGGACTCATACTCTTCCTCGGCCATCTGCTTAGCGGCGTCAAAGCGCTTCTGACTGATGTCGGTAACGCTGGCGAAATCGCCGCCGAGCGCCAGGTTGCCGCTGAAAATGTGGAAGTTGATCGAGATTCCGACCTCTTCGGCCAGGCTCCATAGCGGCTCGTAGACCGCCAGGCGGTAGGGCTGCCAGGGCACCACCACAGGCACGAACAGGGTGCAGAACCCGCGCTTGATGCAGCGTTTGGCCTCGGCCATGGTCCGCTTGATGTCGTCGATGGCGAGCATGGCGGCGGGCTTGAAGCGCTTGGGGTCAACCGAGAAGGTGTCGTAAACGTAGTCGTTATAGGCCCGCGCCCAGGAATGATAAAAGTCGGCGGCGCCGACGCCGCGCGAAATGCCCAGGCCAATGTTGGGAAAGATGACCTGGGCGTCGACGCCCTCGATAGCCATGTCCTTGAGGCGGCGCTCGATGTCCGTGCCCTGGGACGGATCGCTGCGGAACTCGCGCATCAGGTCTTCTTTGTTGGGGATGCGTTGGGTGCTTTTGAACGTGCTCTTGCCCTTGACTTTGATATCGAGATTACCGTCCTTGTCGATGGTGAACTCGGGCAGCTTGTCGCGCATGGCCTCGGGCAACCGCCGGCGCAGATCATCGGTCTCGCCCACATGGGCGTCGACGGTTATGACCACATCATGCAACTGATCGCTCATGGCCCCCTCCTCGCTCGTCAGGATGGCCCATGGTAAGCCGAAAATCCCAGGGGGCGCGACATATAAACTGTACCGCTGAACCGGCTATCGCCGTGTTAGGCGCCCGCCTAGCGCTCATCGCAGCCGGTATCGCCCTCTGGTTCACCACGTCGGTGTGGGTCTGCCACGGTGAGAGCCTGGCCCAGGTCAGGCAGGCGTTCGGCGGCAATTTTCCTCGCCTGCAACAGCTCAAGGGCCGCTATGATCCGGCCAACCTGTTCCACCGCAACCAGAATATTCCGCCCTCCTCATGACCATGACAGACAGCATCCCCTATCTATCGGAAGAGACCCTCGCCGGGCTTGGCATCTCCACGTTTGATGTCATTGAAAGTATCGAGGCGCTGATTCGGGGAGGCGCCGAGGATACGGTGTGGAGCGCGCCCAAGGCGGTCATCATTCCGTCCGATGGCCGCTACATGATGGCGGCCCTGGCGGCCATGGATAACCCGTCACTGCTGGCCGTCAAGACGGTGGTCCTGAATCCGCGCAATCCGGACAAGGGCCTGCCGCAGATCAATGGCCTGGTCACTATGTTGGACAGTGACTCGGGCCTGCCGGTGGCGATCCTGAACGGCAATTGGATCACCGCCGTCCGAACCGCGGGCTTAAGCGCCGTGGCGGCGAAATACATGGCCAACAAGGACGCCGCGGTTTGCGGGTTCGTTGGCTGCGGCGTCCAGGCGCGAAGTCACTTACAGGCCTTCTCCGACATGTTTCCATTGCGGCATGTCAAACTGTTCGGGCGCGGACAGGCCAATATCGATGGCATGTGCCGATTTGCGGATGAGCTTGGCCTGTCGTCCGAAATCTGCGCTTCGGGCCGGGATGCGGCCGAGAGCGCCGACCTAGTGGTCACCTCGGTAACGTTCTCGGCGCAGCTTGATCCGCCGCTCGATGCAAGCCGGCTGGCGCCCGGATGTTTCGCCGCGGTCACCGATCTCGGCGCACCGTGGCAGCAGGAAAGTTTCTCCGCCTTTGATCGGGTTGCCATCGACGATCTCGAACAGGAGGCGGCGCTGCCCAACAAACTGGCGGCGCCGGAACACGTGACCGGCGATCTGTCCGGCCTGGTCATGGGTAAGTTCAACGGCCGCGACCAGCCGGATGATCGAACCGCATTCATCTTTCGCGGCCACGCCCTGGGCGACCTCGCCCTGGCCGCCCTGGCCTACCGAAAGTTCAGCGACGGTAAGTGACCCACTATCCGGCTTTGCGGTAGACGCTTATCCAGTGACGCAGATCGGCAAATTGCTCGGAAAAGGGATAGGTCCGGAAGGGTTCGGTCTGTTCCTCGAGCGTCCACCGTCCCGCCCGATCGAGGTCCTGTATTTTCACGCCGAACCCGCCGTAGTTGAAGGCGGGCTCGGACAGGGAGAAAATGATCGGCGCGCCCGGCTTGGCGACCTGCAGGATGCCGTCCAATGACTCGGCCGGCGCGTGGCCATGGGTCAGAACCCCCGCCGCGGTCACCGCGTCAAAACTCTCATCCGGCAGATCGATCCTTGGCCCTAACAACAGCTTGTGCAGTTCGGCGTAGCAGGATTTAGACCGGGCCACCGCCAACATGCCGTCGGAGGCGTCGATCCCAACGATATTCTCGAATCCGAGCACATTCAGAACCTGGCCGAGCAAGCCGGTGCCGCATCCGCCATCGAGAATCCGCGCTTTCCTGTCGTTGATGTAGCGTCCGGCCAATCCGGCAATGAGCGTGAAGTAGGGATTTCCCGACGCCCAAATATCCTGGTCGTAATCACGTGCCCAGTCGTCATAAGCGTTGTCGAGACGCGCGCGGTCACCACTGGTTTTGTAAACCGTATGAAGCCGGCTCTCCAAGCTGTCGCCCACTGCCCCTGCTCCTCTGGAACTATTCTTGTGAAGTTGTCGCCTGTCCCGCGCCGCGCCGCTCTAGCCGCGCCATGGCCTGCTTGGCGCCGGCCATGAGCGGCGCAAACCAGGACCGGCCGGTGTAGAACGGCATGGTCTTGAACGCGAGATCGTCGAACGCGGTCTCGCTGTCCGGCTCGCCGAGCAGCTTGAGGGCAACCTTGTTGCCCAGGTGGGTGCCCGAGGGCAGCCCGCCGCCGTTCATGCCGAGGACGTAATAGACACCGTCGTGCCTGCCGATATGGGGCACCCTGTCGAAGGTCAGCCCCAATTGCCCGTTCCAGTAGTGGCTGAAGCCGACATCGGCGAGTTCTGGGTGAATCTCGCACATCTCCTTGTGCAACGCCATGACGACGCGGCGGTCGCGGTAAATCGGGCGGATGGTCTGGCCGAGGAAAATCATCCGCGGCTCGTCCGGGGCGATGCACCACGAATGAAAGTTGTTGCGCAAGTCCAGGTTGACGCGACCGCTAGGAAAGAGCCGCTCAAGGATCTCCGGGGCCAGCGGCTCGGTGGCCGCGATGTGGGCGTTGACCGGGATGATACGGCGCCTCAGGTAGGGCGTCTCCTTGCCGATGTAGCCGTTGGTCGCGGCCACCACATCGCTGGCCTCAATGGTTCCCCGGCTGGTCGCCACGTCGAAGATCGTTCCCCGCTGCTCGATGGCGAGGACGCGGGTATGACCGAGCACCGTGGCGCCGGCGGCCTCGACCCGATCGATCAGGCCGTTGACCAGGAGCCCCGGGTGGCAGGCCCCGGTGCCGGGAAACGCGACGCCGCCATAATAGAAATCGGACCCGATCTCACGCCGCTTGTCCTCGGGACCGATGACGTAGCCGTCGATGCCGGCGTGCTCCCGCATGAGTTCCAGGTCGCGCGCCTTGTAATCGAGTTGCGCGCGGTTGTAGGCCCAGTAGATGCGGCCGCATTGCCGGTAATGGCAATGGATCTGTTCGCGTTCTATCAGTTCGGTGACATATTTGAAGGCGGTGTGGGTCTCGCGATAAATGCCGCCCGCCCGCGCCATGCCGTGGCGCTTGGCCAGGGCGGTGAACGACTCCAACGGCGCGACGCCGACATAGCCGTGATTTCGCGAGCTGGCGCCGAAGCCGGGCGCTTCCGCATCGAGGACGACGACCCCGCGCCCGTGACGCGCCAGGGTCAACGCCGCAGACAGCCCGGTGAACCCCGCCCCGACCACCACCACATCGGCCCTAGCCGGCAAAATGGCGCCGGCGTCCTCGGGGCGGCGCGGCGCCGCCTCCCACCAGTAGGGCTGCTCCTTGAACCCGTGAGCGAATACCGACCCGGCCATGACGCTTCCTTTCTCCTTCCCCATAACCATGTTAACCGACGCTTGGTTCACGGCAATAGGGTCGCCGCGTCGAGGTGGTCCGATATGTCCGGCATCGACCGCGAACGTCAGACTCGGCTTCAACGCGTTGCCCCGGCCCGCGCCTACGCCGATGATCGCGACTGTTCGATGATCAGTGAAATGGCGCCATACATGTTTGTGATTCCGACGTTTCCCCTGAGAACGCAACACGTCACGAGTGTCTGCGTGACGACGTTGTTCTCCGACGAAGAATGCGAAGAAATCATCGCATCGGCGAACCCGGTCGCCTGGCAGGACGGCGCCGTCGGCGGCCACGGCGGCAGGGGAAACGAAGCCATCGTCCCCGGCACGAGGAGCGTGTCGGAACAGTACCTGCCAGTTCAAAGCAACGGCCAGTCATTGAATAAAATTTTGTTCGAAGTCACCAAATACAATGCCACCGGCTGGTCCTACGATCTCACCGGGTTTGTCTCCGACGACATGCCCTATCTCATGCGATACACCGGTGACAGGAATGACCATTACGATTGGCATATCGATGTTGGCTACAACAAGAATGCGTCGAGGAAAGTGGGGTTTTCCATCCAGCTCACTAGCCCCGATGACTATGAAGGCGGCGATCTGGAATTCATGAACGTGGACGTCGACAAGGCAAAACAAAGAGAACGGGGCACGCTGATCGGCTTCCCCTCATTTCGCACCCATCGCGTTCAACCGGTTACCAGCGGCGTGCGATACGCCATTGTCGGGTGGATTCATGGCCCCGCGTTTAGATAACACGCCATTTCGGACGTCGCCCCCCTGTTGGCTTGGCGACGCGGCGGCGCCTGGATAACCGGATCGGACCCTCAGACTGGGCGCACCGGTTCATGAATTGAGATCCGCTGCATGTGGCGGCGCTGGCCATGGTAGTCATTGATGGCATAGTGCTGGGTCGCGCGGTTGTCCCAGACGCCGACCGTGTTGGGGCTCCAGCGATAGCGGCAGGTGAACTCGGGCCGCGCCGCGTGGGCCCAAAGGATTTCCAGCAAGAGCGGGCTTTCCGCGATGGTCATGCCCTCGAAGTGGGAGGTAAAGGCGCGGTTGACATAGAGCGACCTCCGCCCAGTCTTGGGATGGCGGCGGACCACCAGATAAGCGGTCTCGACAATCGCGTGGCCAACACCGAGCCCGCCGACCCGGCGCCAGCGATGATGTAGTGGTAGTTCAAACCGAGCCCGACCGCGCCGCCGCCCCTAGACCGCGT
>JAYZAP010000216.1:0-3089 GCA_036339655.1 Pseudomonadota bacterium
AGGTGAGCGCTCGGCTTGAGATAGCTTGCGGATTTGCGAATTCATTCCCACAACCCAAAATAGCGTAGCTTGATCCATAGCCGCTGGTCAAGGCGGGGTCAATCCTTGGAAAGGCGAATCTTGGATTCCTCGCCTTTGATCAGGCGGCGGATATTCTCGTGGTGTCGGGCTATGCACAGGACCGCCAGCAGGATGGCGAGTTCCACGAGCTGCGGGGTCGACAGCCACCAGGCGAGGACCGGGCTGGAGGCCAGGGCGGCCATGGTGGCCACAGAGGAATAGCGGAACAGGGCGGCGACCGCCAGCCAGACGGCGCAACAGGCCAGGCCCACCGGCCAGGCCAGGGCGAGCAAGACGCCGAGCACCGTGGCGAAGCCCTTGCCGCCGCGAAATTTTAGCCAGACCGGAAACAGGTGGCCGATCACCGCCGCCGCTGCCGCCGTCACCGCCATGTCGGGACCGTAGTTGAGGCCGGCGATGAGCGCTGCCACGGCGCCCTTGCCGCCGTCGAGCAGCAGGGTGGCGGCGGCCAGTCCTTTGCGGCCGGTACGCAGCACATTGGTGGCGCCGATGCTGCCCGAACCGATATTTCGAATATCGCCGAGCCCGGCCAGGCGAGTCAGCAGCAAGCCGAAGGGAATCGAGCCAAGCAGATAGCCGGCCGCCAGGGCGATGGCGAAATAGGGCCAGGAATGGGCCCAGCTTATGGGGTCGGGCACGTCTTAGCCGTCGCGGCGGTAGACTTTGCGGCCGCCGACCACCGTGCGCATGACCCGGCCCTGGACCGGGCGGCCGTCGAACTGCGAGTTCTTGGACTTCGAATGGAAGCCGTCGACGTCGATGCGCCACGGGCTATCCAGGTCGAACAGCAGAAGGTCGGCCGGGCCGCCCTTGGCCAAACTGCCGACATCGAGGCTGAGCAGCGCCGCCGGGCGCGACGTCATGGTGGCCAGCACCTCGAGCAGGTCCATGTGGCGATTGTGGTAGAGCTCGAGGCTGAGCGGCAGCATGGTCTCCAGGCCGACGATGCCGTTGGCAGCGTGGGCCAGGGGCAGGCGCTTGGAATCCTGGTCGTGGGGCGCGTGGTCGGTGGCGATGGCGTCGATGGTGCCGTCCTTGAGGCCCTCGACGATGGCCCGTCGGCTCTCCTCATCACGCAGCGGCGGCGCCATCTTGGCGAAAGTCCGATAGTCGCCGATGGCGGTCTCGTTGAGGGCGAAGTGGTGGGGCGCCGCCTCGGTGGTCACGGCCAGGCCGCGGGCCTTGGCCCGGCGCACCGCGTCGACCGCCTCGACAGTCGAGATATGGGCCACGTGATAGCGCCCGCCGGTAATCTCGGCAAGGCGGATGTCGCGCTCGACGATGATCGCCTCGCTGGCGTTGGGAATGCCGGGCAGGCCAAGCCGGGTCGCGGTCTCACCCTCGTTCATGCAGCCACAGGCCGACAGGTTGGGGTCCTCGGCGTGCTGGATAATAAGGGTGTCGAAGGCGGTGGAGTAACTCAGCGCCCGGCGCATGACCAGGCTGTCAAACACCGGCAGGCCGTCGTCGCTGAAGGCCACAGCGCCGGCCTCGCTGAGCAAGCCCATCTCGGTTAGCTGGGTGCCGCCAAGACCTCTGGTAATGGCGGCGATGGCGTGGATGCGCACGATCGAGGTCTCGCGGGCGCGACGTTCGATGAAATGGACAAGGGCGATATCGTCGATCACCGGGCTGGTATTGGGCATGCAGGCCATGGTGGTGACGCCGCCGGCCGCCGCCGCTAGACTGCCGCTGGCCAAGGTCTCCTTGTGCTCGTGGCCGGGTTCGCGGAGATGGACGTGCATGTCGACCAGTCCCGGCGCCAGACAGTGGCCGCCGCAGTCGACCACCTCGACGCCGTCGGGCACGCCGTCGTTGAACAGGCCGGGACCGATGTCGGCGATTTTGTGGCCTTTGGTCAGCAGGGCGCCAGTCTCGTCGAGGCCGCTCGCCGGATCAAGCAGCCGGGCGTTGACATAGGCGACCCGGCGTGGCGGCGAGGCCTTGGGCGCGGGCTTGGCGAAAAACTCGGTCATGTATTGTGCTCGATATTGGGCAGGTCGCGGCTCAGCACCTCGAGGCAGGCTTGGCGCACGGCGACGCCCATCTCGACCTGATCGAGGATCACCGTGCGGGTGATGTCGTCGGCCAGGGCGCTATCGATCTCGACGCCCCGGTTCATGGGCCCGGGGTGCATGATCAGGGCGTCGCCCTTGGCCGCCTTGAGTTTGTCCTCGTCGAGGCCGTAGAAGTGGAAGTATTCGCGCTCCGACGGCACGAAGCTGCCTTGCATGCGTTCGGTCTGGAGCCTGAGCATCATGACGATGTCGCAGCCCGCCAGGCCCTTGCGCATGTCGGTGAAGACCTCGACCCCGAGGCGCTCGGCGGTCACCGGCAGCAGGGTCGGCGGCGCAACCAGACGGACCCTCGACCCCATGGTGTTGAACAGCAGGATGTTGGAGCGCGCCACCCGGCTGTGCATGATATCACCGCAGATCGCCACGGTGAGGCCGGCCAGGTCCTTGTGGCGCCGCCGGATGGTCAGGGCGTCGAGCAGCGCCTGGGTCGGGTGCTCGTGGCTGCCGTCGCCGGCGTTGATCACCGCGCAGTTGACCTTCTCCGAGAGCAGCTTGACGCCGCCGCTGTCGGGATGACGCACCACCAACACGTCCGGGTGCATGGCGTTGAGCGTCATGGCGGTATCGATCAGGGTCTCGCCCTTTTTGATCGACGAGGAGCCGACGGACATGTTGATGACATCGGCGCCGAGGCGTTTGCCGGCGAGCTCGAACGAGGTCCGGGTGCGAGTCGAGCTTTCGAAGAACAGGTTTATCTGGGTACGACCGCGCAGCAGGTTGGTCTTCTTGTCGGCCCGGCGGTTGAGTGCCACGTAGGAGTCCGAGAGGTCGAGAAGATACCCGATATCGCCAGGCGACAGCCCCTCGATGCCAAGCAAATGGCGATGGGGAAAGTCGGCTGGTGGCGCGGCGGTCATTAAAGGGGATGTATACGCGGGTGAATAGGATTACCGCAAGCGATTAGAGATCAGATTTCAGAGATCAGAGAAC
>JAYZAP010000217.1:0-3510 GCA_036339655.1 Pseudomonadota bacterium
GGCGCATCGCCGCCCGCCGAGCCCATGACGAGGCCGGCGAGGGCATCACCGCGTTCCTTGAGAAGCGTAAGCCCAGCTGGCACGGCTAGTCAGCGTGTTCGACAAAATCCTCATCGCCAACCGGGGCGAAATCGCCTGCCGGGTCATGACTACGGCGCGGCGCCTGGGGATTGCCACCGTGGCGGTCTATTCCGAGGCCGACGCCGGCGCGCGCCACGTGGACATGGCCGACGAGGCTGTCGCCATCGGGCCGGCGCCGTCGGCCGAGAGCTATTTGCGCGGTGACGTCATCATCGACGAGGCCCGGGATATAGGCGCCCAGGCAATCCATCCGGGCTATGGCTTTCTTGCGGAGAACGCCGGGTTCGCCACGGCTTGCGCCGAAGCCGGCGTGGTCTTTATCGGTCCGGCGCCGGAGACCATCGCCGCCATGGGCGACAAGGCCGCCGCCAAGGCGCTCATGAAGGCCGCCGGGGTGCCGGTGGTGCCTGGCTATCATGGTGGCCAGGACGACGGCGCCCTTAGTGACGCGGCGTCGCGGGTAGGGTATCCGGTGTTTATCAAGCCGGTGGCGGGCGGCGGCGGCACCGGCATGCGGGTGGTCGAGGCGGCGGCGGATTTTGCCGACGCCCTGGGCGGCGCCCGGCGCGAGGCTCTGGCCGCCTTCGGCGACGACCGGGTGCTGCTGGAACGTTGCGTGGACCGGCCGCGCCACATCGAGGTCCAGGTTTTTGGCGACAATCTCGGCAACTTGGTTCATCTCTTCGAACGCGACTGTTCGGTCCAGCGCCGCCATCAGAAAGTCATTGAGGAAGCGCCTGCGCCCGGCCTCGACGACGGCCTGCGCGGCGCCCTGCTGGAGGCGGCGGTGGCGGCGGCGCGGGCGGTCGACTACCGGGGCGCCGGCACGGTGGAGTTCCTGGTCGACGGCAACGGCGGCTTCTACTTCCTGGAAATGAACACCCGGCTCCAGGTCGAGCATCCGGTGACCGAGATGATAACCGGCCTCGACCTTGTGGAATGGCAGTTGCGGGTCGCCGCCGGCGCGCCGTTGCCCTGTAATCAGGACGCCATCGCCGCCACCGGTCACGCCTTGGAGGCACGGCTCTACGCCGAGGACCCGGCGCGCGGTTTCCTGCCGTCCAGCGGGGCGCTCTACGCTTTCCGCGCGGCGGCGGGTGATGACCTTCGGCTTGAAACCGGCGTCCGCGAAGGCGACCCGGTTAGCCCGCACTACGACCCGATGATCGCCAAGATGGTGGTTCGGGGCGATGACCGAGAGGCCGCCGTCGCGCGCCTGGCCGCAGCTCTGGCGGCCACGCGAATCGCCGGAGTCGCCAACAACAGGTCATTCCTCGCGGCGGTGGCGGCCCACCCGGAATTCATCGCCGGCGGCGCCGATACCGGGTTCGTCGGCCGCCATGGCGGCGTGCTGGCGCCGCCGCCCGAACCGGCGCCCGAACAGGCCCTGGCCCTGGCCTGCCGCGACGCCATGGCGCACCGCGCAGATAAGGCGGTGCTTGACGGCCTGCTTACCAACGACCCCTATTCGCCGTGGCATGGGACCGGCGGGTGGCGTCTCAACGGCGCGGCGCGACATCGTTTTTGCTATCTCGATGGCGACCGCGACCGCCTGGTATCGGTGATATCGACAGGGCAGGGCCTCGAGTTCGAAGTTGACGGCACGGCGTTCGCCCTGGCGGCCAGTGACAACGGGACGGTCGCTTTCGGCGACGGCGAGGTTACCGTGTTTACCGGTGGCGGCGCCTACCGGCTGGTCGACCACGACCCCCTGGTCATGGCCGATGGCGACATGGCGAGTGACGGCCGCCTGACCGCCCCCATGCCCGGCCGGGTAGTCGCGGTCATGGCCGAGACCGGCGACGCCGTGACACGAGGCACGGCGCTCATGGTCATTGAGGCCATGAAGATGGAACACACCATTGCCGCCCCGGCCGACGGCCGCGTGGAACGGTTCGCCTATGGCCCCGGTGACCAGGTCGAGGAAGGCGCTGAGCTTATGAATTTCATCACGGAAACGGAGATTTGATATGGCGATGCCGAGCGCGGTCACGTTGGTCGATGTGGGGCCGCGGGATGGTCTACAGAATGAACCGAAAGCGGTTTCCACGGCGGTAAAAATCAAGCTCGTCGACCGCCTCACGGCTGCCGGCTTGCCGGTTATCGAGGCTGCCAGTTTCGTCTCACCGAAGCGGATACCGAAGCTGGCTGACGGTTCTGATGTTATGGCCGGAATTGTAAAAAAACACGGCGTTAGATATCCAGTTCTAATACCTAACATGAAAGGATTTGAGGCTGCCATTGCGGCCGGCGCGACAGAGGTGGCGGTGTTTGGCGCGCCGTCGGAGAGCTTTCTGCGCAAGAACATCAACTGCTCGGTGGCGGAGAGCCTCGACCGCTTCCGCCCGGTCTGTGAGGCGGCGGCCGAAGCCGGCGTGGCGGTGCGCGGTTATATCTCCTGCACCTTGGGATGTCCCTATGAGGGCGACATCGCCCCGGCGGCGGTGGCCGATGTCGCCAAGGCGCTTTATGACATGGGTTGCTTCGAGATATCCCTCGGCGACACCATCGGCGTCGGCACCCCGGCCAAGGCCCGGGCCCTGTTCGAGGTGGTCGCCGCCGAGGTCCCCGTGGACCGTCTCGCGGCCCATTTCCATGATACCTACGGTCAATCCCTGGCCAATCTTCTGGCTGTGCTGGAGATAGGAATTTCCGTGGTCGACAGTTCGGTGGGTGGCATGGGCGGCTGTCCCTTCGCGCCCGGCGCCACCGGCAACGTGGCGACCGAGGATGTGGTCTATATGCTGGATGGCCTGGGTATCGAGACCGGCGTCGATCTTGACGCCCTGGTCGAGGCCAGTTGGTTCATCTGCGACGCTCTGGGCCATGCGCCCGCATCGAGGGTCTCACGCGCCTTTCGCGCCAAGCAACAATTAACCTGAGCTTTACTGGTTCCAGCGTATTGCTGTCGGCAACGCCCTAATTATGAGCCGCCCCCATGGCTGACCGAGATAAATTAGTGGCCGAGATTGCGGATTCTCGTGCCGGCGTCGAAGATCATCCGGGTGCCACCGCAGGAGACCTCGACGCAACTGGTATTGCTGCCGAACGCGAGGTGGTTCGGTGATGGGCACGCGATACTACCCCGAACCCCCCAGAACTTGAGCTTGAATCCCATTCAGCAACCCTTGGCAGATCCGTCTCGGAACTACTTTCCCCAACATCCAAATACCGTATTATCGTGCGGAGTCAAACCTCTGCGTCGGTTTCCCGGACCCATCGCCGGGTTCTGGCGCGCGCTTCAAAGATCAATGTAATGGCCAAATCACTGAACGTTCTATTCATTACCCCGGACCAATGGCGCGCCGACTGCCTAGCGGCTCGCGGCCATCCGACCGTCCGCACCCCCCATCTCGACGCCCTGGTCGCCGACGGTGTGCTGTTCGCCAACCACTTCGTCCAGTGTTCGCCGTGTGGGCCGAGCCGGGC
>JAYZAP010000218.1:0-3447 GCA_036339655.1 Pseudomonadota bacterium
TGCGCCGGTCTGTGGGCCGGCGGTGGAAGCCCTGGGGATTGACGTCCTCCTCGCCGAGCATGTTGTTGAGCATGATGCCGGTGCCCGCCGGAATATAGGCCGAGCCCTCGCCGTTGGAGACGCTGAGCGCCGCCGCGTCGCAGGCGTTGTCGACCACGCTGATGTGGGTGGTGCCGCGGTTGGCGGCCGGGGCGCCGCGCACGTCGCGGCGGTATTTTGCCAGCAGGCCGTCATCGAGCAGGCGGTCCGCCGCCCCGTCATGGTCGAGCCGGGCCTCGATGCGGGCCCGGCTGGTCGCCGCCCTAGCCCGAGCCAGCAGGTTGAGGTGGTCAGGCCCGCCATACGTACCGGCGTCGACGCCGTCAAGCAGGGCCAGGGTGAATGCAATCAGCATACCGCCCGACGACGGCCCCGGATTGGTCGCCAGGCGATGGCCGCCATGGTCGCGGATCAGGGGCGCCCGTTTGATGACCTCATAGCCGGCGAGGTCGTCCACGGTGAGATGGCCACCCCGGCTCCGGCAGTCCTCGACAATTTGCCGTGCCATGTCGCCTCGGTAGAACAGCGCCTCGCCCTCGGCGGCCAGAGCCTCGAAGCTCTGGGCCAGTTCCGGCATCCGGTAGGTCTCGCCATCCTGCAGTAACGCGCCCTCCCGTTGGCCGCTGCGGTAGAGCGCCAGGGATTCCGGCGTGGCCGAGAAAATCGCCGCCACCACCGACAGGATGAAGGCCTGCAGGGGTTCCATGGTGATACCGTCGCGGGCCGCCACGGCCGCCGGCTCGACCAGCCGCGCCATGGGAAGGGAACCGAGGTCGTGGTGAATGGTGAACAGGCCCTTGACCACCCCCGGCGTGGCGATGGCGCCGAGGCCGATGTGGAACTCCTGGGTCGCCGGGCCGAAGTCGGCGTGGGTCGGGTGAAAATCGATGTCCCCAGCTGGCCGGGGCCGCTTCGGTGTCTGGGTGAAGAAGTCGTAGAGCACCGGCTCGGCCCCGGCCGGGCGGGCCATAAGAAACCCGCCGCCACCGAGGGAGGCCAGCACCGGCTCGGCGACACAGGCCATGCACAGCCCGGTGAGGGCCGCGTCGAAGGCGTTGCCGCCGTCACGCAAGACTTGGGCGGCGGCCTCGGCGGTGGCCGGATGGCCGGCGGCAACGACACCCGAAGCTATTTGAGATGCTCCGTCAGGCGTGGCATGAGCTCGACGAAGTTGCAGGGGCGGTAGCGGATGTCGAACTGGTACTGGAGAATTTCGTCCCAGCCGTCTTTGCAGGCGCCGGGCGAGCCGGGCAGGGCGAACAGGTAGGTGCCGCGGGCAACCCCAGCGGTGGCCCGGGACTGGATGGTCGAGGTCTTGATTTTGTCCCAACTGATCATGCGGAAGATCTCACCGAAGCCGGCGATCTCTTTTTCGTAGACGCTGTGGAAGGCCTCGGGCGTGACGTCGCGGCCGGTCAGGCCGGTGCCGCCGGTGGCAATCACCGTGTCGACGTCCGGGTCGTCGATCCAGCGGTTGAGCTGGGCCGCGATGGCATCGACGTCATCGCGAACGATGGCCCGGTCGGCCAGGGTGTGGCCGTAGCCAGTCAGGCGGCCGACCAGGATGTCCCCCGACTTGTCGTCGTTCAGTTCGCGGGTATCGGAGACCGTGAGCACGGCGATATTGATCGCCACGAAGGTCCTGCTTTCGTCAATTCCCGGCATTTGCGAAATGACTCCTGGCGGCGGACTCCTGGGGGTCGTAGGTCGGCCATGCGCCGCTGGCCATGGCGTCGAGGGACGGCGCCACCTCGCCCAACCGGGCGCGGTAGATCCACAGGTTGGTGAACACGTGATCAATGAACCGGCGGGTCTCGCGAGCCGGCAGGGCCTCTTTGAACAACAGCGGGTCATGGCGGAATTCGGTGCGGCGCAGCCACTTGCGCAGGTTGCCCGGGCCGCCGTTGTAGGCCGCAATGGTCAGCAGCAGGTCGTTGGCGATGCCCTCGGCGGCGAGCAGATGAAGCACGTATTGCTGGCCCAGTTCGATGTTGAATTCGGGCTGATAGAGAAATTCCCGCCGGCTCTTGTGGATGCGGCTGTCATTGGCGATGAACGAAGCGGTGCGCGGCATGAGCTGCATCAGCCCGCGGGCACCGGCGTAGCTCTTGGCTCGTTCGTTGAACGCCGATTCTTGGCGCATCAGGGCGAACAGCACTGCCCGGTCGACGATATAGCCGCTGTCCGGTACCCACACGGGCACCGGGTAGAGTCCGCCGTCGTGGCGCCGCCCGTCGCTGGCAGCGAGCGCCGTGGCGACCCGCAACTGGCTCGCCGGCAGGCCGACGCGCGTCGCCAGGGCGAGCATGGCCTTGGCCAGGGCCGGGCTGGTCTCGGGGCTGAGGCGGCGCATTTCCATCTCGGCGAAGCCGGTCTGGCCGACTTCGGCGAGGGCGATAGTGCGCACTACTTCGGGAATGCGCAGCAACACGTCCACGTCGCGCTCGGTCAACGGCGGCGGCTCCCAGGCGAAGACCACGTCCTGACCCAGGGCGCGGTTGGCCAGCAGACCGTAGAAGGTGCGCGGAAAATCGGCGGCGATCTTCAAGTGGCGGCTCACCCGTTCGGGCCGCCGGGTCATGAGATTGAGCCGGGCCGCCCAGTAGGCGCCGCCGGCGATCAGCGAATCGGCGCCGCGGGTGGCCAGGGCGAGGCCTTCGAAGTGGGGCCGTGCGGCCTCCAGATCGCCCTGGCGATAGGCCGCCAGACCGGCGGTCCAATAGCCCAGGGGTGCCAGCCCGCCGGAGCGTTCGGCGCTTTGCTCAGCCATGGTCAGGGCGTCGTCGTCCCGGCCCCAGATGAAGTAGGCATAGGCAACCTCGGCCCGGACGATGTCGATTTCGACCTCGTCGGCAATGCGGTTGAGCTTGGGGCCATCCATGTGCTCGCGAGCGTGGGTCAGTTCATTGCGCCGGATATGCTTGCGGATGTGGGTCAGCAGGTTGATCAGGTCGCGGCGCTGGGCCCGAGTCCGCTGGCGCGGCGATACGTAGTCGCCGCTCGCGACCGTATCCTCCTCGGTGACCGTGGCACGCATGGCCTGGATCGGCTTTTGCGGCGATTTGTAATCGGCCGGCTTGCGGCGCATGGCGAGGCGATAGATGCGCCGCGCCTGAGGATGGTCGGCGTAGTCGTCGAGCCACAGCTTGAGTTCCATGTAGGTCGAGCGATGGGCCGTGGGATGGAGATATTTCTGGGCCTGAACGTGACCCAGCAGTACGGTGTTCTCGAGCAGCTCGATTATATGGGCGGCCTTATGCAGGTTGCCATCTTCCTGGAGCGCGAAGATTTGGCGGTAGTGCTCGATGTCGGCCGCCGAGAGCACCGCCGGCAGGTTCGTATCATGGTCGATTTCGTCGCTTCCCGGCGGCACCGAGGCGATGTGAACTTCGTCATCGCCATGGTGTG
>JAYZAP010000219.1:0-3398 GCA_036339655.1 Pseudomonadota bacterium
AAGAACGGCTGCGACATCATGACCTGGGCGCTGACCCGGCCGTTCAAGGAAGTCGAGGACTACATGGGCCGGTTCGAGACCGCCCTGGCCGACAATCCCGGCGCCCAGCGAACCCGGTTTATGACCATGCGTCATACGGCCATCCACGACAAACCCGGCGACAGCGAGGTCTACACCGACGCGGTGATTCGCCAGGGCGCCCAGTTCGAGAACCTGTTTCGCCAACTCGCGCCGGTGGTCAACGGCTTCCCTCAGGCGCCGGACCCGGCGCTGTTGAACAATCAGGGCGAATACACGCCGGAGAACCTGCTCGCCAATTTGATTTTCGGCACCCCCGACGAGGCCATCGCCAAGCTCAAGCCCTACGAGGCGCTGGGCGTCGACTATTTCTGCTACCAAGCCAGTTTTGGCCTGCCCATGGCGGCGCAGAAGAAATCACTGAAACTGTTCATCGACGAGGTTCTGCCGGCGTTTCAGGCGCCGGCGGCAGCGGAGGCCGCGGCCGAGTAATCTGTACTAGGCGTTCTCGCGCAGGGCCTTCAGAGCCTTGGCGATGGCAACCAGGCTGGCGGTCTGTTCCTTCGAAAGCGCGGCGAAGTCGCGGCCAGCGGCCATTTCTTCGCAGCCGTCGACCATGCGGGCGCGCAGTTCCGGGGTCAGCTCCGGCGCTTCCAAGCGGGTCCAGGGCAGCTTCAGGGCTGGGCCGAACTGGTCGAGGCAATAGGCCATACCGCCCTCGCCGCCGCCCACGTGGAAGGTCATGCAGGGGCCCATGAAGGCCCAGCGCGGACCCGGTCCATTGACGATGGCCATGTCGATCTGCTCGACCGTGGCTTCGCCGTTGTCGACCATGTGAAGGGCCTCGCGCCACACCGCTTCCTGGAGCCGGGTGGCGACGAAGCCGGGTACTTCCTTGGTCATGACCAGCGGCGCCTTGCCGGTGTGGCGATAGAAATCGGCGGCCCACGTCGTGGCCTCCGGCGCGGTTTTTTCGCCGCCGACAAGCTCGACTAGGGGCAGCAGGTACGGCGGGTTGAAAGGATGGCCGACCACCGTGCGTTCTGGCGTCGCGCAACGCGCCGCGATGTCGGTCATGGACAGGCCCGAGGTGCTCGAACAGATGACCACGTCGTCGGGCACCAGGTCGCCAAGCTGTTGGTAGACCGCTTGTTTAAGCGGAACATTCTCGGGCACGCTTTCCTGGACGAACTCGGCGTCGGCGACGGCCTCGCCCAGGTCGGTGGTGACCTGCAGGCGGTCGAGGGAAGCGCCGTCGGCCAGACCAATTTCCTTGAGGCTCTGCCACGCGACCTCGAGCAGGCGGCGTAGCGCATCCTCCTCGGACGCGTCGTGGATGTAAGTGGTGACGTCGTAGCCCTGGGCCAGAAAATGTGCCGTCCAGCCGCCGCCGATGGGGCCAGCGCCGACGCTGGTTACGCGCCGCACGTCTTGGGGGTCTGGTCTCGCCATGTGGCTTCCTCTAAATTAAGGGTAGGGATCCTTCATCAGGTTGAAGGAGATCGGGATGCGCGGCCGGCCGCCCTTGGGGTTGTGTAACACCAGGACGCCGTTGGACGGATCATCCGGATAGGGATAGCGCGCTACCGCCTTGTCCAACCGCAGGCGCATGATGGGGGTCGGAAACAGGGCGTCAATCTGTGCGTCTTTAAGGAGTTCAGCCATGGCAGATGTTTATACCAGGGACCGATGACGGCGCCATTGTAATCGAGCTACAGTGGCGGCGGATCCATCGTGGCGGACAGGAGGCGACATCATGGCGACGCTGGAACAACGGCTCGATGCTGGGGACATCATTATTCTCGACGGCGCCATCGGCACCGAACTTCAGCTCCGTGGCGCGCCCATGGACGGCATGGCGTGGTGTGCCGTCGCCACCAAGACCCAGCCCGACACCCTGCGCGGCTTGCACGAGGACTATATTCGCGCCGGGGCCGACGTAATTACCTCGAATACCTTTTCATCGTGTCGCCATGTGCTCGAGGCGGCTGGGTTCGGTGACGAGACTGTCGCGATAAACCGCCGCGCCGTCGAACTCGCCCGCGAGGCGCGCGACGCGGTGGCCGACCGGCCGGTGTGGATTGCCGGCGCCCTGTCATGCTTCACCGCCGGGCTGGACTACAACCGGCAGCCCGACGCCGAGCGGGCCAAGGCCGACTGCCGCGAACAGGCGGAGGTCATGGCCGAGGCTGGGGTGGACGTGATCGTCCTCGAGATGATGCTCCATTCCGAGCGCGCCGCCGCGGCGGTCGAGGGCGCGGTTAGCACCGGCCTGCCGGTCTGGGTCGGCTTCAGTTGCCGCATGGGCGATGACGGAACCGTGCTCATGTACCCCCACAGCGGCGATGCCGAGACCTTCGCCGAGGTTATCCCCAAGGTTATGGCGGTTGGCGGATCGGTTGCCGGGGTGATGCACTCGACGGTCGAGGATACCGCGCCGGCGCTCCATGTGCTGCGCGACCAATGGCACGGCCCGCTGCTTGCCTATCCGGAATCTGGCGAGGAGTTCACCATGCCGATCTGGCACTACGAAGAGCGGGTATCGCCGGACGCCCTGGCCGCCGCCTGCGAGGACTGGGTCGCCATGGGGGTGCAAATCGTCGGCGGCTGCTGCGGCACCCGCACCGACCATATCCGGGCGGTACGCGACCGCATGCCGGCCCAACTGCCGGGTTAAAACAGATACCCAATACGGGGCCCAAATATAATTATGGGACGCCATACTTAGATTATTTAGAAACTCATGAAATTCGAAAATATAGTCCCTAATATATTGAATTCGTGCAATTTAATTAATTAAGTATGGCGTCCCATAATTCTTAGATTTAGGGATCGTTGGCCGGCGTTATCCAGTAGGCGCAGCGCCGGGCGCCGGCGAGCAGGTGGTCGGTGCGCTCGACGGTTGCATGGGGACCCAGTACCTGTTGGAAGATTTCCAGCTCGGATCGGCAGAAGCTCTGGCATTCGGTGGCCGCGGCACAGATCGGGCAGTGGTTCTCGACCAGCAGGAATCCGCCATCGCCGTCCGCCTGGCACTCCGCCATATAGCCTTCGTCGCTACGGGCCGCGGCGAGGCCGGCCACGCGGTCCTGGAGATCGAATTTGTCCGCCAGTCGGCTTTCGTACTGGGCCAACATCTGGCGTTCGTGGGCGCCGATCAGGCGTTCCACACCGTCGTCACCAAACTCGCCGCGCATGGCGTTGAGCAGGTCCAGGGTGAGCTGGGCATGTCTGTCGGGGAACCGGCCATGGCCCTTTTCGCTGAGCCGCCAATAGCGCTTGGGCCGGCCGACCGCCTCGCGTGCGTCGGCATGGACGACTAGTCCTGAGTCATGGAGTTTGGCCAGGTGCTGACGCGCGCCCTCGGCGCTCATGCCAAG
>JAYZAP010000220.1:0-5281 GCA_036339655.1 Pseudomonadota bacterium
CGACCGCATCGGCGGTCGCGCCTGGACCGAAAACCGCACATTTGGTATCCCCTTCGACCACGGCTGCTCGTGGCTCCACTCGGCTAGCCGCAACCCGTACACGCCCATGGCCGATGACTGGGGCTACACCACCCTCTACCACGCCGCCGCCGCCGAGGTCGTCTACGTTGGCGACCGTCGTGCCACGACCAGTGAGGAGGTTGCCTACGGGCGCGCCTGGCGGGCGCTCAGGTCTGCTATCTCGTCAGCTGGTCAAGATGGCCGCGACGTTAGCGCCGCGTCCGTATCGCCGCGCGGGCTGCCCTGGATCATGACCTCCGAGGCTTGGGTCGGTCCCATGGCCATGGGCCAGGACCTGGAGGATTTCTCGTGCACCGACTGGTGGGGACTGGCCGACACCGAGCCCAACTACATGGTCCGCGAGGGCTTCGGCACCCTGGTGGCGCAGTTCGGCCAGGGCATTCCGGTCAATCTCGGAACCCCGGTGGAGCGTATCCGCTGGGGCGGCAAGGGCGTCGAGATGGACACCCCCGCCGGCACGGTACACGCCCGTGCCTGCATCATCACCGCATCGACCGGGGTTCTCGGGGCCGGGACCATCGCCTTCGACCCGCCGCTGCCGGTGTGGAAGCAGGAGGCCATCGCCCAGGTCCCCATGGGCCTGCTGGCCAAGATTCCGCTCCAGTTCAAGGGCGCTGGTTTCGACCTTCCCGACAACGCCTGGCTCGACTACTACACGGAGTCTCGCGAGGCCTGCTTCTTTTTGTGCCGGCCGTTCGGCTTCGACGTCATGATCGGCTGGGTCGGCGGCAGCTTCGGTTGGGAACTCAGCGCCGCCGGCGAAGCGGCGGCGGTCGATTTCGCCCGGGCCGAGCTGCGCAAGATGCTCGGTTCCGACATCGACAAGCATTTCACCAAGGGGGCATTGACCGGCTGGGCCAGCGACCCTTGGGCCCTGGGCAGCTACGCCGCCGCCATGCCGGGCCATCGTCCGGCCCGCTCCAAGCTTGCCCAGCGTCTCGATGACAAGCTGTACTTCGCCGGCGAAGCCTGTGCCGGCGGCTTCGCGGCGACCTGCGGCGGCGCCTTTCTCAATGGCCAATCGACCGCCCGTAACGTGGCGGCCAGCCTCGGTTAGGGCCATGAATAGTCTGCTGCGCACCGCCGTCCTTTTTACGTTGTTGTCCGTGATGCCGGTCATCGTGACGGCGGGGGAGCAGTCCATGAGCAAGCGTGTCCCAGCCGAGTGGGAACCTCAGGAGGCGATTTGGCTGCAATGGCCCGGTCCCTACGAGAAGGCCCACGAAACCGCCTTCGCCAAGATGACGTCGGTAATTGTCGCGTACGAAAAGCTACACATCCTCCACTATTCGAAGAGAGTACGCGACGAAGCCCGCGACGCCATACAACGCGTTGGCGGCGATCCGGATCACGAAAATATCGTCTGGCACACCATCGCCAATGACAGCGCCTGGATGCGGGACAACGGACCGGTCTACGTGGTCGACGGCGCCGAGATGCGCATCCAGAACTGGTCCTTCAACGCCTGGGGCGGGGCGTTCGGTGCGGATGTTCCCTACCGCTACGACAACCAGGTGCCGGCCAAGGTCGGCGCCTATCTCGGTCTGCCGGTCGATACCATCGACATTGTCCACGAGCGCGGCAATCTCGAATTCAACGGCGTCGACACGGTGATCCTCAATTGGAGCACCATTGGCGACCCGGCGCGCAACCCCAGCTACACCAAAGACGTGGCCGAAGCCGATCTGAAGCGGCACTTCGGCGTTGCCAAGGTGATTTTCGTCGAAGGCGTTCCCGAGGGCGACCTCACCAAGGGCCACATCGACGGCATCGCCCGGTTCATCAACCCGACCACGGTGGTGGTACCCAACTGCACCGCCAACTCCAAGTGTCGGCCAGGGAATAACGGCTCGGACGCCATCTTCGATGGTGCGGCGGCGACCATTGAAGCTGCCGGCTTCACGGTAATCCGGGACCCGATCAGCGGTGCGGCCCCCTACCAGGACTACGCGTTCGACACCAACTACCTGAACTGGCTGGTGGGCAACGGGTTCGTCATCGTCGTTGGCTTCGGGGTAGCAGAGTATGACTCAGCCGCCAAGTCACGGATCGAAAACTACTTCCCCGGACGCGACGTCCACGTCATCGAAATGCTCAGCTCCTGGGCCGCCGGCGGCGGCGTCCATTGCCACACCAACGATCAGCCGGCGAATTCCACCATCAATCCCGCCGACGCCAATGAGGGATAGCCTTACCGTCCCCGTTTCCGCCATTTCGGCTGCCGAGGCCTGAATCTGGTGCGCGCGTCCCACGTCATCCATACCGTCAGTTGCCACGCCGAAGGCGAGGTTGGCGACGTCATCGTGGGCGGCGTGCCGCCGCCGCCGGGAGACACCCTCTGGGAACAGTCGCGGTTTATCGACAACGACGAACGCTTACGAAATTT
This sequence comes from Pseudomonadota bacterium, assembly GCA_036339655.1. Lineage (GTDB taxonomy): Bacteria > Pseudomonadota > Alphaproteobacteria > JAAXGF01 > JAAXGF01 > JAYZAP01. Next base: position 2,468 of record JAYZAP010000220.1, read on the forward strand.
CATTCTCAACGAACCGCGTGGCGGGGTCTTCCGCCACGTCAACCTGCTGGTTCCGGCGGTCAACCGGTTGGCCCAGATGGGCTGGATCATCATGGAGCCGATCCACACCCCGCCGATGTCCGGCTCAAACAGCATCTGCGTGGCCACGGTGCTGCTGGAAACCGGCATCCTGCCCATGGAAGAGCCGCTGACCCATCTGGTGCTCGAGGCCCCCGGCGGGCTGGTCGAGGTCGACGCCACATGCCGGGATGGCAAGGTCGAGAAGGTCCGGGTGAGAAACGTTGCGTCTTTTGTCGACAAGCTGGACGCGGTCGTCGAGGTCGAGGGCCTGGGCACCCTCACCGTCGACACCGCCTATGGCGGCGATAGTTTCGCCATCGTCAACGCCGAGGTCCTGGGTTTCGCGCTGACGCCCGACGAGGCCTTGGACATTGCCCAAACCGGCATCCGCATCACCGACGCTGCCAACCGGCAACTCGGTTTCCATCACCCCGCCAACCCGGAGTGGACACACCTGTCGTTCTGCCAGATGGCGGCGCCGGTCACCCTGGTCGACGGGGTCAAGACCGGCCGCAACGCGGTCGCCATCCAGCCCGGCAAGGTCGACCGCTCACCGACCGGAACCGGATGCTCCGCGCGCATGGCCGTGCTCCATGCCCGTGGTGAGCTGGCGGTCGGCGAGCCGTTTCAGGGCGTCTCGATTATCGGCTCCCGGTTCGATTGCATGATCGACGGCGAAACCGAGGTCAACGGCAAGTCCGCCATCTTCCCGGCCATCGCTGGGCGGGCGTGGATTACCGGGACCCATCAGCACATGCTCGACCCGGACGACCCATGGCCGGCCGGACACCGGCTCAGCGACACCTGGCCGGGCGCTTAGCAGGTGCCGCGGAAACCGGAATTGGCCGCTCTCGGGCGCTACACACTTATCCGCCGCCTCGGCGATGGCGGCACGTCGGCGGTGTTCGAGGCTCGGGATTCCGAGGCTGGCCCGGTTGCGTTCAAGTGGTTCGAGGTCAGCAGCCCCCGGCTGTGAAGTGGATCGTTGCATTCGGCGGCGTTTTGGTAGGCCACGGTGAAGGCGCCTACGGCGTCGGACCAGGCGGCGGCCTCGGCGTCGTCGCGGGCCTCGACCGCATCAAAGCCGCAGCGCTTTAGGAACAGGAAGACGTCACGGACCAGGGGCCCGACCGCGCGGAGTTCGCCAGTAAAGCCGTGGCGTTTGCGCAACAATCGTCCGGTTGAGTAGCCTCGGCCATCGCCGATGGCCGGAAATTCGATGGCGATCAGATCGAGATGCCCGACATCGCCGGCGATTTCGTCGGCGAGATCGGTGGTTTGCATCCGCACGCCGACCATACCGTTGCGTCCCCGGAGGGCGTCACGCTCGGCCTGCCAGCGGGTCAGCGAGACCATGACCGGTTGGGACACGGGGACCGGCTCCTGGTCGTCGATGATAAGCCAGGGGTCGTCGATGACGGCGCCGTCCTTAATGATCGGCATAGAGCGCGTCCTTGAACGGATCGAGGCCGACCCGGTGCACGGTGTCGACGAAACGCTCGTCGCCGGTTCGGATCGAGCGGTAGGTTTCGGTCAGGCTGTCGATGGTGTCGACCACCCGGTCGTAGGGGAACGCCGGGCCGATGATCTTGCCGATGGCCGGCGCTTCGTCGGCGCTGCCGCCCAGGGTGATCTGATAAAATTCCTCGCCCCGCTTGTCGACGCCGAGAATGCCGATATGGCCCACATGGTGGTGGCCACAGGCGTTGATGCACCCGGAAATCTTGAGTTTGAGTTCGCCGATGTCGTGCTGGCGCTCCATATCGGCGAAGTGGGTGCTGATTTCCTGGGCCAGGGGGATAGAGCGGGCGGTGGCAAGGGCGCAGTAGTCCATGCCTGGGCAGGCGATAATATCGCTGATCAGCCCCAGGTTTGGGGCCGCCAGATCATTCTCCCTGAGCGTCATCCAGAGGTCATATAGATCGGCCTGGCGGACGTGGGGGAGCACCAGATTTTGCTCGTGGGTGACCCGGATCTCGCCGAAGCTCAGGCGCTCGGCGAGATCAGCCACGACGACCATCTGTTCTGACGTGGCGTCGCCCGGAATGCCGCCCTCGGGCTTCAGGGTAATATTGGCGATGGCGTAGCCGGGCTGCTTGTGGGCCGCCACATTGGTCCGGGCCCAATTGGCGAAACCGCGATCCTCGAGATGGTGGCAGGCGTAATCGCCATCGTCGCCGGACAGGACTTCAAACGCTGGCGGCGCGAAGAACGCGGCGATGCGCTCATATTCGCCGGCCGGCAGGTTTACGGCGCTGTCGCGGATCTGTTGCCATTCGGCCTCGACTTGGCGGGTGAATTCTTCGCCGCCCATCTCATGGACCAGGATCTTGATGCGCGCCTTGTACTTGTTGTCGCGCCGCCCCGCCTGATTGTAGACCCGCAAGGTAGCTTCGAGATAGGACAGCAGGTGTTGTTCCGGTAGGAAGTTACGAAGCGTGATGCCGATCTTCGGCGTCCGGCCCAGGCCGCCACCAACGATGACCTCGTAGCCAATCTCGCCGGCGTCATTGGCTTTGATGACGATGCCGATGTCGTGGACCCGGACGGCGGCGCGGTCGCGTGCCGTGCCGGTTACGGCGATCTTGAACTTGCGCGGCAGGAACGAGAATTCCGGGTGCAGAGTCGACCATTGCCGGACCACCTCGGCGACGATCCGCGGATCGGCGACCTCGCCGGCCGCCGCGCCGGCATACTGGTCGGCGGTCACATTGCGGATGCAGTTGCCGCTGGTCTGCAGGGCATGCATTTGCA
>JAYZAP010000221.1:0-4839 GCA_036339655.1 Pseudomonadota bacterium
ATGACCGACAACTTAGAGCGTCTTCAGATAATACGGAGCAAATTGATGGAGGCATATATTCGTTTTGGGCAGGAGCGGCATGCCGCGCAAGACCACAGTCAACTCATAATGGCATCGGGTAAGCGCTGCGACGCGCTCGGAAACGCTCAGATGCCCCACCGAAGGCCGAGCGCCCTTAAACCGTAGCCGCGTTCCGCACCTTTGCCGATGCCCAGGCGCGTCTATTTAGGCATAGCCATGTGGCGCGCGCCTAACCACTGATTAAGGGGACGCGGTCAAATGGCCTCGTATTCTCTGACGCCGCTCTAGTATAGAGTAGGAGAATGAATAATCGTCAGAAGGGGGCAGACGACGTGGCGGCGCGTTTGGGAGAGCAGGGAACCGGGAGGCGGCGTGGTGTCGGGAGCCGTCCGCGAACCAGCGCGTTCGCGGCGATTGACCTCGGCACCAACAACTGCCGTTTGCTGGTCGCCCGCCCCGAGGGACCAGCGTTCCGGGTCATTGACGCATTTTCCCGCATCGTTCGCCTCGGCGAGGGGGTCACTGCCCGGGGCGAGCTCTCGGACCAGGCCATGGACCGCACCATCGCGGCACTCCAGGTTTGTGCCGGCAAGCTCCGCCATCACCAAGTCAGCCGGGTGCGTAGCGTCGCCACCTACGCCTGTCGCCAGGCCGCCAACCGCGACGACTTCGTCGCCCGGGTCGCCCGGGAAACCGGCATCAACCTGGAAATCATCTCGACCCGCCAGGAAGCCGAACTGGCGATTGCCGGTTGCCTGCCGCTGATTGACGGCGACGCCCGCTGGGCCCTGATGTTCGACATCGGCGGAGGCAGCACGGAATTGGTTTGGATGCGCTGTGGCGGAGGCACCTGCAAACTGGTCGCCTGGACCTCCCTGCCCTGCGGCGTCGTTACCCTGTCCGAGGCCCACGGCGGCGACCAGATTTCACGCCAGGTCAATGAGGGCATGGTCGACCAGGTCGCCACCATGCTCGCCCCGTTCGAGGCTGAGCACAACATTGCCCAACACGCCACGAGTGGCGAAACCCAGTTGCTCGGCACCTCGGGCACGGTCACCACCATCGCCGGCGTGCATTTGAATTTGATGCGCTACGACCGCTCCCGGGTCGACGGCTTGCGTCTGTCATTCGACGCCATCGACGCGGTATCGGCGCGGCTCGTCTCTCTCGACCAGCAGGGCCGCGCGGCAATTCCCACCATCGGACCCGAGCGCGCCGACCTGGTCGTCGCCGGCTGCGCCATCCTCGACGCCATCCGGCGGCTGTGGCCGGTGGGCAGCCTGTGGGTCGCCGACCGCGGCATCCGCGAAGGTATACTCATGGACATGATTCATCCCTGCCAGCCGGCCCCGACCTTCGACAGCTAGACGACTCATGACGACGAGCAAGAAAACCCGCGGCACCCGGGCAAGCCGCGTGCGCATCAAGAGCGCCAAACGGCGCGGCGCCTCGTCACGGCGCTGGCTCGAGCGCCAGCTCAACGACCCCTACGTGATTCAGGCCAAGGCGGAAGGCTACCGGTCGCGCGCCGCATACAAGCTGTGCGAACTCGACGACCGGTTTCACATCCTGGCGCCGGGAAGCCGGGTGGTCGACCTGGGCGCCGCACCCGGCGGCTGGACCCAGGTGGCGGTCGAGCGGGCCAGGGTCGGTGATAACCACGGTGGCCGCGTGGTAGCGGTCGATATCAACGGCATGGAGCCGGTGCCGGACGCCGATATCATCGAGGCCGATGTGCTCGACATCGATACTCCGGCGCTGATTCGGGCGGCGCTCGATGGTCCCGCCGACATCGTATTGAGCGACATGGCCGCGCCGGCTACCGGCCATGCCGCCACCGACCGCCTGCGCATCATCGGGCTGTGCGAGGCGGCCCTGGCCTTCGCCGAGGATGTGCTGGTCGCGGACGGCGCCTTTGTCTGCAAGGTGCTGGGCAGCGGCGCCGACGCCGGTTTGCTGGCCGCCATAAAGCGCGCCTTCGCCGTGGTCAAACACGCCAAACCGCCGGCCAGCCGCGACGATTCCGCCGAACTGTATCTCGTCGCGACAGGTTTTCGAGGCCACCAGGACGAGAAAACGTAAATTTTACGTGAGCCGGCATAATCGCCCTTGGCGCATAGGCGAATTTGTATATGATGACGCGCCAACCCGAACATGGAGTTGGCATGGAATTTACCGAAGCCCTGGCGTTTGACGATGTTCTTCTGGTGCCCGCCGCATCGGAGGTGCTGCCCCAGGACGTCAGCACCCGAACTTTTGTCACCCCGAACATCGAAGTCGGTATTCCGTTGCTGTCTTCAGCCATGGATACGGTGACCGAAAGCAACCTGGCGATTGCCATGGCCCAGTCCGGCGGGCTCGGCGTCATTCACAAGAACCTGGATATCGACGAGCAGGCCGACGAAGTCCGCAAGGTCAAGAAATTCGAGGCCGGTGTGGTCGGCGATCCGGTGACCATCGCGCCCAACAAGACGCTGGCCGACGCTCTCTCACTCATGGCGCAACACGGCATTTCCGGCATTCCGGTGGTCGAGGGCGACGGCCGGCTGGTCGGCATTCTGACCAACCGCGACGTGCGCTTCGCCACCGAGCCCCAGCAGCCGGTGCACGAGCTCATGACCAAGGACGATCTGGTCACTATCAAGAACGGCGTCGGCACCGACGAAGCCAAGCGCGTGCTGCACCAACATCGCATCGAAAAGCTCATTGTCGTCGACGACGACTACCGCTGCACCGGGCTGGTCACGGTCAAGGACATCGAGAAGTCGCAGAATTTCCCCGAAGCCTGCAAGGACGAACAGGGCCGGCTTCGTGCCGCCGCCGCCACCGGCGTCGGCGACGACGGCTTCGCCCGCGCCGAAGCCTTGCTCGACGCCGATTGCGACCTCATCGTCGTCGATACCGCCCACGGCCATTCCGCCGGCGTCATCAAGGCCGTCGACCGCATCAAGAAGCTGAGTAACTACGCCCAGGTGGCGGCCGGCAATGTGGCCACCGCCGACGGCGCCCAGGCGTTGATTGACGTTGGCGCCGACGCGGTCAAGGTTGGCATCGGGCCGGGAACCATCTGCACCACCCGCATGGTTGCCGGTGTCGGCATACCCCAGTTCACCGCTGTCATGAACGTCGCCGAACACTGCCGCGACCAGCGGGTTCAGGTCATCGCCGACGGCGGAATCCGCTATTCCGGCGACCTCGCCAAGGCCATGGCGGCGGGTGCCGACTGCGCCATGATTGGCTCGCTGTTCGCTGGCACCGACGAAAGCCCCGGCGAAGTCTTCCTCTACCAGGGCCGGTCCTATAAGTCCTATCGCGGCATGGGCTCGCTCGGGGCCATGGCGCGGGGCTCGGCCGACCGCTACTTCCAGCAAGAAATCAACGACACCCTCAAGCTGGTTCCCGAGGGCGTCGAAGGTCGGGTGCCGTACCGCGGTCCGTTGAGCGGCATCACCCATCAATTGATCGGCGGCCTTCAGGCGGCCATGGGCTATACCGGCAACCCCGATATCGCCGCCATGAAACGCAATTGTGAGTTTGTCCGGATTACCGGCGCCGGCCAGCAGGAGAGCCATGTTCACGACATTACGGTGACCCGAGAGCCGCCCAACTACCGGCACAATGATTGACCCCCAGTGGCAAGATATTTCGCCACGAACCATCAACGCAGGTGACATTATGACCATGAAATCGATTGTTTTTTCAGTTGTTACTCTGGTTGCCGCCCTGGTGTTGGCGCCGGCTTTGCCTTGGGCCGCCGGCAGCGGTAGTTCAAGCACTACGACCATGACTGACTACGATGCCGGCAAGAAGGCGGCCGACATGGGTAACTACGAGGTTGCCATCGCCAATCTGGACAAGGCGGTGGTGGCCGATCCGACCAACGCCGACGCCTACAACATGCTGGGCTTCAGCTACCGCAAACTAGGCAACGTTGAGAAGGCCTTCGAAAACTACAATCAGGCGCTTGCCATCGACAGTGAGCACAAGGGCGCCAATGAATACATTGGCGAGCTCTATCTTGAACTCGACCAGCTCGACAAGGCGGAACAGCACCTCGAACAGCTTGGCCAGGCCTGCCTGTTCTCCTGCGACGAGTACGACGAACTCAAGGAAGAGGTCGACGAGTACAAGGCGGCCCATGGTAGTTGAGCCATTGTTTATGCGTGTGACACGTTGACCGACCGCGTCCTCATCCTCGATTTCGGAGCCCAGTACACCCAGCTCATCGCCCGCCGCGTGCGCGAGAGCGGGGTTTACTGCGAGGTCCGCCCGTTCAACACTCCGGAGGCCGAAATTGCCGGGTTCGCGCCGCGCGCCATCATCCTGTCCGGCGGCCCGGCCTCGGTCACCCTAGCCGAGACCCCGCGCGCGCCCCAGGTGGCCTATGACATGGGCGTTCCTGTGCTGGGCATTTGCTACGGCCAGCAGACCATGTGCGCCCAGCTAGGCGGCGAGGTCGAGGGCTCGGAACACCGCGAATTCGGCCGCGCCTTCATCGATATCTCCGACGACTGTGAACTGTTTCACGATATCTGGAATCCCGGCGACCACCAGCAGGTATGGATGAGCCACGGCGACCGCGTGGTGTCCTTGCCGCCGGGTTTCCGCCCGGTGGCCCATAGCGACGGCGCGCCGTTCGCCGCCATCGCTGACGACGAGCGCAAGTTCTACGGCGTCCAGTTCCACCCGGAAGTCGTCCACACCCCCCAGGGCGCGGCCCTGCTGAAAAACTTCACCCACCGGGTCGCCGGCTGCGCCGGCGATTGGACCATGGCGGCGTTCCGCCAACAGGAAATAGCTAAAATCCGCGCCCTGGTC
>JAYZAP010000222.1:0-2892 GCA_036339655.1 Pseudomonadota bacterium
TGCCCAACTGCGCCGCCGTCCCAACCAGCGCGTCAGCAGGGGCACCGGTACGTGGTCAATTAGCGGCGCCCAGACAAACTTGAAACTGTAGGCAATGCCGACCAGGGCGAAAATTCCAATGGCGGTCAGGTCGACCCCGGATTCGCGTAGCCAAATTCCAAGGGTCGCGCCGGGCAGTACCAGTAGCAGCGGCAGGCCGCTGGAGAAACCCATGAAAAAAATCGCGATGATCCGCCGGTCGACGTAGATGGCGGCGGCGTCGCGCCAGCGGGTGGTTCTAGAGAGTGTGGTCACGTCGCGGAGTCTAGGGGCGCGTCCGGTGGCTGTCACGGGCCTTGTTTCGCGGATCACCGCGCGCCAAGATGGCGGCGATGATCAAAAGGAGACATCCGTGGTGCGAGGCCAACTCCCTGCTCGGCCGGGCCGCTGGCGCTGGTTGCGCCGGCTGATTGTTGGGTTGCTGGCGGTGTTCGTGGTTCCCCTGCTCGGCAGCCTGGCCAGCGTCTTCGGCCACAGCTACGACTGGCGCACGGCGCCCATGGATTCCACCGGCATCGCGCCCGACCCGGCAACCAATCCAGAGGCCATCATCCAGGTCTATTCGGCCCGCGCCTACGGCTGGCGCGCCGCCGTTGGGGTCCATAGCTGGATCGCGGTCAAGCCGACCGACGCGCCGCGCTTCACGGTCTACGAGGTGTTCGGCTGGCAGGTCATGCGCGGCCTGCCGGCGGTGCGCCGCAGCCAGCGCGACCCGGACGGCATGTGGTACGGCAACGCACCGGAAATTCTCTTTGACATGCGCGGTGACGGGGTCGACGAGGTCATCGCCCGGGTCGAGCAGGCGGTCGAAGCCTACCCCTACGGCGACAGCTATACGGTGTGGCCCGGCCCCAACAGCAACACCTTCACCGCCTGGGTAGCCCGCGCGGTGCCAAAAATCAAACTCGACCTGCCGCCCACCGCCATCGGCAAGGATTTTTTGCCCGATGGCGCCCTGGTTGGGGAGACGCCGAGCGGCACTGGCTGGCAGTTCTCCCTGTTCGGCCTGGCCGGTGTCATGGTGGCGGTTGACGAGGGTCTGGAAATCAATCTGCTGGGCCTGGTCTTCGGCATCGACGTGACCCGCCCAGCACTCAAGCTGCCCGGTCTCGGCCGCCTCGACGTGCTGGCGCGCGACGGCACCTAGAACTCATGTCGCAACCCACCGGCAACAAGCCGAACGGCGCCGAGGCTGCCGTCCGCATGCTCCAACTTCACGGCGTCGAGACCATTTTCGGCCTGTGCGGCGACACCAGCCTGCCGTTCTACGACGCCCTGCAGCGGCTCGACCACGGCATGACCCACGTGCTGACCCGTGACGAACGCTCGGCCGCCTATATGGCCGACACCTACGCCCGTGTCAGCGGCAAGGTCGGGGTCTGCGAGGGGCCGAGCGGCGGCGGCGCCACCTATATTCTGCCCGGTGTCGCCGAGGCCAATGATTCGTCGGTACCGCTGCTCGCCATCACCACCGACATCGCGGTGTCGTCGCGCGGCCGCTTCACCCTGACCGAGCTCGACCAGGACGCCCTGTTCCGCCCCATCACCAAATGGAACACGGTGATCGACCACGCCGCCGATGTGCCCGAGGCCTTCCGCACCGCCTTCGCGCAGATGACCAGCGGGCGCCCTGGCGCGGTCCACCTGGGCTTTCCCTTCGACGTCCAGGCCGAGCCCCTGGACGACGCGGAAATCCATGGCGACGCGGCCCATGGCGCTACGCCTCACGAGCGCGCCGCGCCCGACGAAGACGCCGTGGCCGCCGCCGCCGAAGCCATCGCCGAGGCTGAACGGCCGCTGTTCATCTGCGGCGGCGGGGTGGTGATATCCGGCGCCGAGGACGCCCTTGTCGCCCTGGCCGAGCACATTGCGGCGCCGGTGGCGATGTCGATCAGTGGCCAGGGTTCGATTGCCGACAACCATCCCCTGGCGGTCGGCGTAGTCGGCAGCAATGGCGGCACACCCGAGACCGAGCGTATTGTCGATGGCTCTGATCTGGTGATTTTCGTGGGTTGCCGCGCCGGTTCGGTGACCACCAATCGCTGGCGCCACCCGGACCCGGACCAGGTCCGTGTCGTCCACATCGACATCGACCCCAAAACCATCGGCGTCAACTACCGGGCCGACGCCGCACTGATCGGCGACGCCCGGGTCTGCCTCGAGGTGCTCCATGCGGCAGTGGCCGACATCACCACCAACAGCGACGCGACGGCGGCGGCCGTCGCCGAAGCCAAGGCCAGGAAATTCGCCGCTTTCCGGGTGCTCGCCCAGTCGACCGAGGCGCCGATCCGGCCCGAGCGGCTGGTCGCCGACCTGCAGGCGGTGTTGCCCGACGACGCTATCATCGCGGTCGATCCGGGCACGCCGTGCCCCTATTTCTCGGCCTATTTCGAGTGCAACGGCAGCGGCCGGCGGATCGTCGCCAACCGGGCTCACGGGGCCCTGGGCTATTCGCTGCCGGCGGTGCTTGGCGCGGCCTTTGCCCGGTCCGACGCGAAATGCGTTGCGGTCATGGGCGACGGCGCCTTCGGTTTTGTCGCCGGCGAGCTCGAGACCGTCGCCCGCCTCGGCCTGGCCGTTACCCTGGTGGTAGTCTCGAACAGCACCTACGGCTGGATCAAGGCTGGCCAGCAGGCCAAGTTCCAGGGCCGCTATTTCTCGGTCGACTTCGACGCCACGGACCATGCCGCCGTGGCAGCCGCCTACGGCATCAAGAGCTGGCGGGTCAGCGATCCCGATGATCTGCGCAAGACCCTGGGCGCCGCCGTCGAATGCGGCGGGCCGACCCTGGTCGACGTGGTCAGCCAGCCGCTTCACGAGGCCAACGCCCCGGTCAGCGAGTGGATCGCGTGA
>JAYZAP010000223.1:0-2070 GCA_036339655.1 Pseudomonadota bacterium
GGCCATGGCCGATTTCCTTGGCAAGATGGGGGCGCAAAGCCGGCTCGCCACGCGCATCGCTGGGCGCGAGGGGGTCGAGGCCAAGGCCAGCCTGTTCTCGAGCCACCCGCGCACCGCCGACCGGGTCGCCCGCGCCGCCGCGGCGGCGCAAATCAATCATGCGGCGGGCCGCCCGTTGGGCCGTGACGAATACCTGCGGCACCGCGCCCGAACCCTCTACGGCGACGACGCCGACCAGGGCTTCCGCCGGGGCCGCGAGTTCGCCCACCCCGGTCTCGGGTTCCGCTTCAAGGTGCCGCCCGACTTCCGCATGCGCAACTCCAGCCAGGCATTGGTCGCCACTCACCGGGGCGGCACCGCCATTCGTTTTGACGGCGCCAAGGTCGCCGCCGACACCGACACGCTGCGCTTCCTGACCCGCCAGTGGCTCGGCGATGTGGGCCTCGGCGACACCGAGCGCATCACGGTCAATGGCATGGCGGCGGCGACGGCGAGCGCCCGGGTCAACACCCAGGACGGCCCTCGCGACCTGCGTGCTGTCGCCATCCGCTACGACCCCGAGACGGTCTATCGTTTCATGATTTTGACGCCACCCAACCAGACCGCCGCCCGGGCCGAGGAACTGCGGCGCATGACCTACAGCTTTCGCCCCTTGAGTGAGCGCGAGAAGAGAAACCTGCGGCCCCAGCGCATCGTCATCCACGAAGTGCAAGCCGTCGACACAGTACCCTCTCTGGCGGAAACCATGCCCTTCCAGGACTTCAAGGAAGAGCGCTTCCGCGTCCTTAACGGCCTCGAGCCCAACGAGACCCTGGAACCGGGCCGGCTGGTCAAGCTGATCGGGTTATAGAAGCTCGCCCTTCGACAGGCTCAGGGCGAGGTTCTTCGTGTGACCACCGAATTCCTCATGCTGAGATTGTCAAAGCATGAAGGGGGCTCCACAGGTTGCCCTAGGCCGAGCCTTCCACCGGGTCGCGGCGCAGGGCCTGGCTGAGGCAGTGGACGCCGCCGCCGCCGTGTTGGAACATGGACATGTCCGGGGTGAAGACCTCGAAGCCCATGGCCTCGAGGCGCTGATTGAGGTCGGCGTTGGTGGCCATGGATAGCACCCGGTCGTCGCCCAGGGCGACCACGTTGCAGCCGAGCCGGGAGGCTTCGCGGTAGCCCACCGGGATGATCTCGATGCCGCGCGCTGTTATCCAGTCGATGACGTAGTCTTCCAGCGCGTCGACGCAGGCCACGGCGGTCTTGTGGCCGACCATGACCACCATGCCGTCCATGTGGACGAAGGCCACGGGGATCGGCGCCACCAGGCAGTCCCAGCCTTCGGCCTCGACCCATTTGGCGACCTGGCGGGCGCCGTCCTCTTCCGAGCGCTCGCCGCAATAGCCGAGCAGCACGGCGCCGGGCTCGATGATGTCGAAGTCGCCGCCCTCGAAGTGGCCGGCGGTGACCCAGTTCCAGATCGGGATGTTCATGCGGTTGTAGAACCGGGTGACCACCGAATAGTCGCGCCGGCGGAACGGTGTCTGGATGCTGGTGACCAGTGCGCCCCAGGGGGTCATGGCGCTGGAATCCCGGGCATAGACGCTGCACGGCAGGCCCTCGTCGGCGTCGAGCAGGTGGACCGTGACGCCGTTGGCCTCGTAGATGTCGACCATTTCTCGGTGCTGGCGCTGGGCCAGTTGGTGGTTGTAGGTGATGCCCAGGGTCTCCAGGTTGTTGAAGGTGCGCTTGGCGATCTGGCTGATCGGTCGCCACTCGAAATGATCGGGCTTGCCGAGCAACACGTCGCGCAGCACACCGTAATCGTTGTCGATGCCCCATCCGTTGAGATCAGGGGCGTTGAGATCCGAACCGTTGCCGCTCATAATCGTTCTCCGCGATGCATTGCCGATTTCAGGGGACGGTACGCCCAAGGCAGGTGCGAGTCGAGGCCGCCATGGGATATTATCGGGTAAACCCTGGGGAGCCCGCCATGACCACCATCAACAGCCTATCCACCCGCCTGCACCCGGCCGACAACGTGGTGGTGGCACGCGGCGATATTCTGCCCGGCACCGAGATCCC